>NZ_PVBL01000049.1:0-13193 GCF_002968555.1 Neorhizobium sp. T6_25 | reverse complement strand
GGCGGAGCGAAAGGTCGATGCTCTATGGGATGCCGTCGGCGCCTTGATCCCCCGCTTCACACCGGCAGAATGCGCAAACTACTTCAGGGCTGCTGGATATGACCCGGATTGAACAGGATGTGCTCTAGCGACATGGCCATCTGGCCAACGCTAAAAGCCTGGAGCTTTGGCCAGATGCCCAGACGCCGCCGCCTCTGCCACGAGGCGAGTCCGAGATGTCACCTGAGAGCTTAAGGCGCTCGACTATTCGAACACCAACTCATGGGCTGACATATGCCCGCGGCCTCCCGTGCAGCCAACGTTGATGTTCCTTAACTGAAATCACTAGTGAAAAATCGACCCAGATTCGGCGCCTAAACCCATCGGGTTTTTGACATTTTGCGTTTTGAAACGACAAAGTAAAAGCCACACTGGCATCGCGCTCGCCCGCCTCGACGAGCGCATCGCCCGCTCGCGGGTTGGCGAGGGCTTGCTCGAACGCATGCATTTCGCCGACGCTTGTGCCTCCCTGTGGATCGACGGTGAACTCGTTCACCTCGAAGACCTCGTCCTGCACGACGCCACAAAGGATATTCGCACGCCAACGCATGAACTGACCATCGCCCGTGATGTGTTGCGGACCCGCCGGCGCATCGCATCGCAGCCATCCGGCTGGGCGCTCAGCCCTGACGGTCTCCGCAGCCTCCGCGGGCACGGCTCCATTGCCGGCGTCTCTACTCCGATGCGAGACGCCGATGGCGCCACGGCGAACGGCGCCGATCCGGGTGGCGACGACACCGGAGCAGGGGAGGGGCCGGACGACGATGATGGTAGCCTGCTCGACGCCGAGTTTGCCGCCATCGATGCGCTACTCGCCCGGTCCGAAGCAGCGATCGCTGAAGCGAAGACGCCGAGCCGCGTTGGTTCCCGAGAAAAGGATCCGCTGGTCTATGATCTCGATTGGGATGAGGATGAGCGGCTGGACGAATGGCACGGCGTGGTGCGGCTGGCGCAAGATCTGCCGGCGGTGCTGCAGGCCGTCGTCGCCCTTGATGCCTGGAACGCTTTGGAGGTGCTGCAGCATGCGCCATGGCTTGGCCGGCTATTGTCCACGTCGATCCTGCGTCAGGCCGGCATCACCACCGGCGCCCATCTCACGGCCATCAATCTTGGTCTGAAAACCATTCCCGTCGATCGCCGTCGGCATCGCGACCGGGAGGTCCGACTGCTGGTAATTGCCCATGGTTTGTTGGCGGCCGCAGAGCTCGGGCTAAAGGAGCATGACAGGCTGGCACTGGCGCGAACCATGATGGAGCGGAAGCTGGCGGGAAAACGGACGTCGTCAAAACTGCCGCAACTGATCGAGCTGGTGATGACAAAACCGCTGGTTTCGGCCGGGATGATCGCCAGGGAACTTGGCGTCACGCAGCGGGCGGCGCTGCGGATCGTTGAGGATTTGGGGCTCAGGGAGATGACGGGGAGGGGGAGGTTTCGGGCGTGGGGCGTGACTTGATATGACGTCTTTCGCAGAGGGCAGCCTGCGCCATTCGATCAGAACTGCTTTTGTTGCCGAAATAGAGAGACAGCTCGCAATGATGCGCGGCTATATGACCGCACGGTGCGCGGCGGCTAGACGAGCCGGAAAGAAGCTATCGTATGCACGAACGGTTTCGCGCTTTCACGGAAGACCTACATCCTAAGTTCGACGCACTAATGGCGCAGGAGCCAGTCGTCACCGGGATACTGCCCGCTGACTTCGCCGGCTCCGAGATCCACATGTTCTCTCAGGGCGGAAAGAGCCTGTATGTTGGTCGTCCCCGCGATGTCCGCAGACGCTATGGCCAGCATATCCGCCGGTCCAGCGGTCACAATAGCTCTCCGTTCGCCTTCAAGCTTGCCCGCCACGCCACCGGCCGCGTCAAGGCCGATTATAAGCCGGGAGAAAACTCCCGCGCCGGCCTTCTTCTCGATCCAGGTTTCGCGGCGGCGTTCTCCGATGCGCTTGAGCGCATTCGACGGATGGAGTTTCGGTTCGTCGCCGAGCCTGATCCAACCCGGCAATGCCTGCTCGAGGTCTATGCGTCGGTCGTTTGCGGCTTGCCCTATAACGACTTCAATACGACCTGATCGGGGCGATGAGCAATCGAACATCCGATCGGTCGTGCCGTCACGACGTCCGGGCAATCAGTTCTCGGCCGAGTTTCTCAATGATGTCGACAAAGTCGAGTACGGCAGCCGGCTTGATGATAAGCCTTTGCCCCGGTGTGTAGGTGCTGTCGCCACTGCGTGAAACATAGTCGGCATCCACCATACCCAGTTGATGGGCCAGCAAGTGTCTTTGCTGGAAATATCGCACCGCACTGCTCATCTCGGTGGCACTGAGCAGCTGATCATATCGCACGCCGATCGCGTTTCCCCAGAGTTCGGAGCCAGCGTCGAGGTTCTGGAAGGCGTTGCGGCGGGCCTTTGGCCAATCTGGTCTCTCATAGAGTTGCTCGCACAGCCGCTGGAACGACATGACCGTGTCCTGCATGCCCTTTTCGAGCAGGCTGCGGGCGAGTGTTTCGGCCTGATCTGCATCGAGCGCTCCACGAAGCGTATCGCCGACCTGTGCCGCAGCGCGGATCGTTGTCAATGTCTGGTCGAACGTATGGCCAGCTGAATTCTCGCCGCAGCTCGGGCAGAAGAACGCTGCACCAACATAGGAATAGCGACACTGGCATTTCTCACATTTGGTTCTGAGTCGCATCGGGGCGGCGGCCGACACCGGCAACAAAGCCACGTCATGGCCGCCCTTTACCTCTAGCGTGATGCTTAGAAACAAATTGCGGTTCTGGCGCCGCTTGGACGCGGCCGCATCAGCGCGCATTGCGCGGTTGATGCCGGTCTTGATCGAATTCATTGCGTATTCGCGGGCTTCCTCGACCTGCTGGGTGGTAAACCAGCTTTTTGCAGTGCGCAGTGTCGGCACGACGGACAGAACACTTCCTCGTCGCGAACGATATCCTTCCAGTCCTGCTCGAAGATCTTGAACTGGAAAAGGCAATTGTCATCCGGGCATTCCTTATCGAAATAGCCTTCGGCATCACTCTCAAGCGGGACGGATATCGTCTGCTGAGCGGACAGTCGCCGTAGTTCATCCTGCAGGTTCTTGAACATTGGCTCTCTCGTTGAACTGTCAACTAAAGTGATCGTTCGCACCAATGGAAATGGCCTAATTGATCTCGTCGAGCTTCGCCTTCAATGCTGGGAGCGGGTTGTTCCGCCTTGGTGGCAACCAACAACTTATCGCACAGCGATCCGGTTGGCGATGTCGCGTGCAACTTCCAGCACTTCTTTCGCCTTCACGGGAGTATTGCCTTGCGATAATTCCAACGCCACAACGAGCGGCTCCAAGATTTCCTGAACGTTCGCGTCTTCAAATATTCTCTGGATCTCTTTGGTGAGGCCGCGGCGTGCCAAAGCTACTGTCGCATCGACCACGCCAGATAGAAGCTCGCGGCGCCTATCGAGTACAGCCAGAACCTCGGCGAGAAGCTTGAGGGCAGTGGGGGGATCACGATGTTCTGCGGTCACCTTGACGAGCAGCAATTTGGCTTCGACGAAACGCGGGAGGATTTCGATGCTATGCTCCAGGTCAGCGATACACTCATCAACGAGTCCCTGTGCTCGACGAACCAACCCTCTGGCCAAAAACACTCTTGCATCCTTTGGGTTTGCGGCGACGGCTTTTGTTACCCATTCTTCGGCAAGCGCGAGATTATTCTCGAATTCTACCGCGATTTGTGCCAAGCTAGTCATTGCGGTCACGCCTTGTGGGTTGACTTCATGGGCACGGGTTAGAAGGCTCTTAGCTTTATCGATATCGCCCTTACGGGTCGCGACCCCTCCGTGAAGAGTCAAGCTGCAATAACAATCAGAATTGATCTCCACGGCTTGTTCAAGAAGCGGTGCTGCTTCGTCATCTCTCCCTCTGTGCACAAGAAGGGCCGCGAGTTCTTTCGGGGCGACGCAAATAGGATCGTCCATTTTGGCGACTGCGTTGCGCAGAGCAATTTCAGAATCATCCAATCGGCCAGAGATTCGTTGAAGGAAAAGCCCATACTCGTACCACGGATAAAAACCGGCCTCTGGTAACTCGACTGCCCTTCGATAGACGTCCTCCGCCTTCGAGAATTCTTCGAACGCGACATAAATCTCAGCAAGGGTAACGAGTGTGGAGTGTGAATCCGGTTCTAATTCTATAGCTTTTTCTGCTGCTTCTCGAGCGGCTGAGAGATCGGACCGATCCGCGTAAAGAGCTTCTGCGTACGCTTGCCAGAGAAACCCCTGATTTCCGTCAAGCTCGATCGCCCTTTTATAGGCGCTTATAGCCTCAGCGGGCTTGTCGAGACGTCGATGAAGAAAAAGTGCTAGATCAGCCCAAGCGATCGAGGATTCGGCGTCGCGTTCAATGCCTTCCTGCAGAACCTCCTGCGCCTCTTTTGCTCGATCCATAACGAGGAGACATTGCGACAACATCCTTCGCGCTCGGGTCCACTCTGGATGGTCCCCGAGTCCTTCGCGTAATAGTGCCTCTGCCTCATCGTTACGTTCGAGATGAGGGCCTACAATTGAAACAAGATCAATTAAGGCCGACTCAAGGTCAGGAGCTATCTCCCATGCCCGCTTGTACAGGTCATAGGCTTCATCGATCTTCCCTTCTCGATGCCTGAGGTCTCCTAACGACGAGAGCGCAATAATGTTGTCTGCGTCCAGTTCGAGAGCCAACTGAAAGTGCTTTTCTGCGCCCTCTAAACCTGTATCGCCTTCGTATATCAGCGATCCTAGAAGAGCATGAGCCAAACTTGATGCGGGCTCTAGCTCGATAGACTTTCGAGCGGCGGCCAGCGCATCTACTAACCGCCCTTCTTCACGCCCGAGCAAAAACGCGAGTTCGAGCCACAGCTGACTCGAGTTCTCGTCTTGAGCGATCGCTTCCCGGAGCAAATTCTCAGCGATTTCTGGATGATCGTCCGCCGCCGCTTTTACCCGTTTTAGAAGCGCAGCACGTTTCCGGCCGCCGCTTACCCTACTCCCGACACGGGTGCGTTGTTCATCATCCCGTTTATGACGGGAAAGGGCAACTGCCTGGCGAAATTCTTCGCTATTAGCGATCGGGGATAAGAAATCTTCCGGCGTTTGAGAGAGGATCTTTTGACGTATCTCTCCACTAGACTGCGCGATTATAGCGCTGAACGCGGAGTGGTATTCTTGACGGCGAACGGGATCGAGTAAGCACGCTTCGGCGACGAGCTTTGCAGTCGTGTCGATCAACTCATCGCCACGATAATACTGGGTCATGAAGGTGACCAAGGCCCGGACCCGATTCGACGGGTGATTTCGCCGACGCATCAAGTAATAGATGTTAAATAGGCGCTCAGCAGCATGGTAGGCGGCAGCTCTTCCTTTCCCAGGAAGTTTTACGACCGCCCCTCGGTCTGCTAACCTCCCTAGCATCGCCGAGGCGATATTTACATTGACGCGCGCACTGTCTGCCACCTGCTTCGCTGTACTCGGATCCCAGATGTCAAGAAGTGCAGCAAAAACCTTCCGTTCGGTCGGTGGTAAATTATCAAGTTGGCTTTTGAAATATTCCGTATTCTGATCAATCAGTTGATTTAAATTTTCCATCAAATTTTGAAGCCATGGCGATACGGTGAATTCCGCCATGATCCGCATCAGGCGTGGACTCCCGCCGGTCAGGATTTGGATTGGTCGTATCCGTTCAGCTCGAACGGTTTGGCCCGTCAACGACTTCCAAAGCTGCTGAGACTCCTCCAAATCCAGCGGCTGCAGAACGATCGCCGTGAATCCCTCAAAGAGACGAGAGTCGGGCTCCTCTAAACCGCTCGTGCCGTCCTTCACCGAGGTCGCCAGAAGCATCAGGCATTTCTCATTCTCTAAGAGCTCTTTGAGAACAGCAGCATCTTTTCCAATTTGCTCGCCGAATATCATGTGAATATTCTCGACGATCAAAAGTATTTTTCGATCTGTTTTCTCCGAAAAATTCCGAATAGCCTCAAGTGAAACTTTAAGCAGGCTGTCTTCACTCGTCTGATCCTGGGCCTTCAAGAACGCAGAATGCACCTCTTTATCCTGGACCTGGTCCTGCAAATGAAAAAGGCACTCAAGGAAGAACTCCCCTGGCGTTGTGATCGAATAGCTTTCCTCGCCAAAAATTAGCGGAAACCACGACTTCGAAAGATCCGAGCTTGTGCGAACCTCGGCTAGAACGCGTCTAACCAGAGTTGTCTTGCCAGCGCCCCGAGGGGCCGAAACAAGTATCTGCTGATTTCGGCCCACACTGCGGTTTGCCTGAAGTATAGCGAGGACCTCGGCAAGCTCCGCTCGTCTCACAACGAATGACTGGATGACCTCCTCATCCGTCAGAAAACTCGGGTTGAATTTGTAGGGCATTTGACCCACCGCCGACTGACTATCTCTACTCATTTCCGCTTTCCCAACAAAAATGTTGGCAACCCCTTGAACGACTCGTCTGTTGCCATCATATTTGTTGGCAGCAGATTTGATGGCAGAATCGCATGCGTGGCCCCTCAGGTCAATTGGCTGCGCCATGCCCGCGTTATTCCATGGGAAACGGAATGAAATCGATCGACGCATTCTTGGACAAATATGCTCGCGAGCCGGAATTGCTCCGGGAACTGCTCGGGAAGGTTGCTCAGCGCAAACGCCGTCTGCGAGATAATGAAACGCTTTGTCGTGAGGGCGATAAGGCTGAGTGTTTTTGGATCATCGACGAGGGAATTGTCGTCGTCGGCGAGGGCCAGAAGATCACCCGCCGCACACCAGGTGAGCTTGTCGGTGAGATAGCATTTCATCGTCTTGCTCAGGGCTACCGGACAGCAACGATGAAAGCCGACGGCGTTACGACGGTTTGGCAGATAGACCGCGCGGTCCTGGCATTGTTCTCTCCGGAACAACGCGCAGCTTGGTATGAAACAATCGCCGCGGTGCTCGCTGAGAAGGTTATGCAGGCTACAGTGCAGCGGGTCAGGCTGCTCAATGATAACCTTTCTCTTGACCATGTTCTCCGGCGCTTCGTCTGTGATGACGGCCTCATGGCTGTAAACGGCGCCTTTGAAACCGTCGATATGATAAACATTCAGCCGGATCAAACGGTAGCGTTACTCTGGTTCAGCGATGTTGCTGGTTTTTCGTCTTACACACGAGATATGGACGCTGCTGAAGCTGCACGCCAGATGCGTCGTTTCATGGATATTCAGGTCGAGGAAATCCATGCGGCTAGTGGTGAAATCGACAAGTTCATGGGCGACGGTCTTATGGCCTTTTGGCGGGTGCCTGACCAGGATCGTATACGGGACCGTATTTCGAGAGCTACTCGAGCCGCTTTGAATTCGATCAAACGGATTCGAGAGATCATCGAGGCAGAGAAACTTCCTCTCGACATCAGGATTGGCCTTCATCGTGGTCCAGTGGTCATCGGTGACTTCGGCGGGACAGGGCGGATAGCATACACGGTGATGGGCGAAACCGTGAATTCTGCATCTCGTTTCGAACAAGCACGCGTCGACATCAACGACCGAGCTCTTGGGGCCTTACGCCTCAGCGAAGCAGTCTTCTGGGATCTCCAAGATCAGGACTTGCTAGCGCAGATCAAAGCCGAACCCCAGCAATTTAGAGCAAAAGCCGGTCGAGACTTCACGACCTACACATCTATCATTTGAGGAGTTTGTCATGAGTTGGAATGAAGCACGGGCTGAAGCCCGCATCCGCCGTTCTCTTCAGACGGTTCCTAAGAACCTCGTAAACGTTAAGTCGTTTGAAGAGCGTGTCTCCGAGCTCGGATCCACATCCTCATTCTCAAGTACCGGTCGGTCGAGTGCGCCGCTGCTACATATTCCACCAAGCATGGCTGTCGTTGTTGATGCGGCCCACGTTTATATCCAGCTCATAGACTATCATTCAGTTTTACAGGACGCCCAGCGGGAGACCGAGGCACGTCACCGGCGTGCGCTTCAATTTCTGCACACGCATTACAGTGGCTGCGATAGCATTGTCCGCGAGTTTGGAGCTCAACGCGTCGATTTCCATGGCCCCAGGCTTCATGCTGTCATTGTGACACCATCGGGCGCCATGAACGAAGGGCAACGTGTGCGTCGTGCCGTTGAATTTGCAAACGCAATTGCTAGAATGGTCGAGGAAACCGGCCGTGTGGTATCCGGGGGTGAATTTAAGACCGCGACTCGCATTGGTATCGACACCGGCAAGGCCGTTGCGGTGAATTCTGGCCGCGGAGATGAGCCTGAACCTCTATTCCTCGGCCGACCCGCAAATTATGCCGCAAAGCTTGCGGATGGCGATGAAGCAGGGATTTACCTCAGTGACCGGGCCCGACTGGTTCTGGGAATGTCGGCAGCAGGATCGCTGCTCAACCAAAAAAACAAGTTCTATGACGTAAGGAACACCGCGTCATTTCAAGCCAGCAGCAATCCAATCATAACGGATGCACGCATCCGAACCATGTCGGCTGATGTCAGCACGAAAATCGAAGCTGTTATACGCGATGCGAATTTTGTCTTTCACCGTCACACTCCTCCGTTGCGAACAATAGATTACTCCGCTCTTTCTCCCAGCAAGAGCATACATATGCCTCTGAGCTCGATGTTTGCCGACATCGATGGTTTTACAGCGTATGTGGATTTTTGCACCGCAACCGATAAAATTCCGGAGCTTGTATCAAACCTCCATGCGATACGGCACGAGTTAGCAGCTGTGCTCAAACATGACTTTGACGGACGCAAGGTTCGCTTCATCGGAGATTGCCTGCATGGCCTCCTCGCTGTCGGCACCGCTTACGAAACAGACGACTCAGATACAGTCCGTAAAGCAGTCATGTGTGCTGCGGCGATGCGTTCCAGCTTCGAGCTTTGCAAGACGATGTTGCCAGGTATCCAACAGTTGGGGATCGCCATTGGTATTGAGATAGGGCCAACGCCAATAACGCGACTAGGAATTCGTGGCGACTTCTCAGTCAGATGCGCCACCAGCAAAGCGGTATCAAACTCTGAGGAATTACAGGCAGCCTGCGACGGATGTGAAAGCGCACTTGGCAGTCGCGCGCTGTCGGCTGCACCGAGATCGATACGAGAGGGATTCGGAAGGGACGGCAAGGTTCGCAATCTTACCTACCCCAGAGCGCTCGCCGAATTTACGGAAGCTGCGCCAGAGGCTGCGGCCCTTGCCGCGCCTGCCTTGGCCACCTCGACAACGTGGAGCGATAGAGCTGCGGCGAGCGAGAAAGCTGTACATAGCAGTGGCGGAAATCGCCATGCCTAAAAGCTCCCCGTCCATCTTTGATGAACTTGACGCCGACGTTGTCTCTGCGGTCGAGGAGGGTCTTGCTCGCTGGAACGGGTCGGATTGGCGTCGCCTCGACGCAAGGGACATGGCAAAATATCAAGGCCGACTTTTCGAGGGCGGATGGCGGTTGCGAATTATTTTCTCGGATGGCCCTAAACATCTCGACGTTCTCGTCGCGCGAGGTTTCCCATTCATTTCAGCACGGACAGCGCTTCTGGAGCATCCACCGAAATTGACATGGCCGCACGTTGAAGAAGACGGCGTACTTTGCCTTTTCGGAAATGGACTCGAATTGGACGAATCTGACCCCGCGACAGTTGTCGAAAATCTACTCGCCCGATCCTGCCGGCTCGTCGAAGAATTGATCGAGGGGAAGATTATTGACAGGGATTTTCGTGAAGAGCTTTTAACATATTGGGCATATGACCTCTATAGGCCTCGTCGCCATTATAGCCTGCTCCGACCGGATGGGAACTCTCGCGAAATTCGGGCTTGGAATAGCCAGGCTTTAACCGTTGTGGCTGAGAACGACGATGATTTAAAGAATTGGCTCCAAAAATTTGTGGGAGTTGAAAGACCGTTTACGACAGTGCCGGCGGCCCTTTTGATTTTCGACAAGGCTCCGCTGCCAGCTGAATATCCGCAACGAGCCCGACATGTCCTCGATCTCGCCCGGCTGGCTCGAGGTGATGGTATCGATATACTTGGCTCTATCGTTTCGGATTCCTCTCATCCGCTGACAGTGGTGATTAGTGCCCCTGGTCGGGCCGGGCCGGGTCTTGTTGTTTCCACGATCGATGCGGGCATGGCAGGTGGTCAGCATGCAGGCAGAAGGGCGAGCGCCGGCTTCCGCAAGAATAACACGCCAAAGGACATCCTAATCAGCCGAATTTTCGGAGCTCAGAAGGTAGCAAGAAGTCTGGTCACGCGTGCAGATGCAAATTGGATCCACGGTAGAGGGCGAGATCCAAGGTCCGAGCGACTTCTAGAATCTAAGGTGGTCCTATTTGGTTGTGGATCCGTTGGTAGCTTTGTTGCTGCTACCCTTCTGAAAGCCGGTGTGGGCACGCTTCACGTTGTAGATCCCGATAAGCTGGAGTGGCCGAACGTTGGACGGCACTATCTCGGCGGTCAATCAGTCGGCCTTAACAAAGCGTCAGAGTTCGCGAAGAGGTCCCAGGCAGAATTCCCCCACTTAAAAGTGTTCGGACATGACTCGTATGCCGAATCCGTTCTTCGGGAAGCGCCAGATTGGCTCAGCGATGCCGATCTAACTATATCAACAACTGGAAGCGGCCGCGCAGACAAAGCGCTCAACGAGTGGCAGAAATTGGCAGCTCGGAGTCTGCCGATCGTCTACGGATGGACAGAGCCGTTCGCTGGTGCAGGCCATGCGGTCGCAATTACGGGATCTGGCGGCTGTTTGTCAGCCGGCGTGAATAACCTGGGCTTGGCGACCTTCGAAATGACCCTCTGGAAGCAGAGCGCAATGATGGAGGAGCCTGCCTGTGGCGTTCATTTCGCACCTTACGGTCCTATCGAATTGAGCCGTGTCAACGATCTGGTGGTCGAACTTTCCATCGATTGTCTACTTGGAAAGCTTCCTTCCTCAACTCACAGAGTCTGGGCTGCCAGGCAAGCGCATCTCGATGAATTTGACGGTGCATGGACTGTGGATGGGAGAAAGCTACTGGGAGCGAATACCGGAGGTGGATGCGTAATTAACCGACCTTGGCCGAGGTGCTCATGTTGTTGAGTGAGCGGTTGAGGTCACGCTGTTCCGGCTTGGGTTGGTTCAATTTTTATTGTTCAGAAGGGTATTACCGATGAAAGAGCGATTTGAGGGCGAACAGGGCCGGCGGCTTCGAATCGAAGCTTTTCGTGCTCAGAGGATGGTTCAGGGTGATGAAGCGATCGCTCAGGAGCTGGCCGACCACTGCGTCCTGGAGGAATATGATGCAGGTTTTGTACTGATTCAGCAAAATGACGATTCGAACGACCTCTATTTCATTTTCTCCGGCGCGGTACAGATCGTCGTGAACGGGCGTGCCATCGCAATGCGAGGACCTGGTGACCATGTTGGCGAAATGGCGGCGGTGCAGCCAATGCAAAAGCGATCGGCGACAGTCACGGCCAAGGATCCAGTCGTGGTCGCCAAATTGACCGAACCGCAATTTGCGGACATTGCCGGCAGACATCCGGCTCTTTACCGCTCGATCGCACAGGAACTTGCTCGCCGGCTTCTTGAGCGCAACAAGCTCGTCCACGTGCATCGGGAGAAAATCCGGGTCTTCATCATCTCATCAGTAGAGGGCTTGCCCGTCGCTCGGGCTATCCAGGCCGCTTTCGAACATGATCCCTTTACGTGTACGATTTGGACTGATGGCGTCTTTAGAGTGGCAAGTTACACGATGGACGCCTTAGAAGCGGCGGTAGACGATTCCGATTTCGCGATCGCCGTCGCGCATGCGGACGATGTCACAGCCTACCGAGGACAAGACTGGCCCACTCCTCGAGACAACGTCATTTTGGAGCTTGGCCTATTTATGGGGCGCCTCGGCCGCGCTCGAGCCGTCCTGATGGAACCACGTGATGAAAAGGTCAGGCTGCCAAGTGACTTGGCAGGGATTACGACGATTCCATACCGCTTCGAACCAGGGAACGACATGGCCGCATTGATTGGGCCAGCTTGCAATAAGCTCCGAGATCACATCAAAGCTATGGGGCCGAACAACGGATGAGCCTTCTCGACGACCTAAAAGACCACGCCGCTACTACGTTCCGGACTAACTGGTCCACCCGAGAGGGTCGCGTCGTGCCAGCTCCCTCGGACTTGAAACTCACTAACGACGCGGTAATTCTAGATGGCGCTACGGTGCTCTATGCCGACCTTACTGCCTCCACCAAGATGGTAGACACATTGGGTTGGCAGAAAGCGGCGGAAATTTACAAAACTTTCCTGTTCTGTGCCGGTAAGATTATCCGCGACCGGGGCGGTTCTATTACCTCGTATGATGGCGACCGGGTAATGGGGGTGTTCATCGGGGATTATCAGTGTTCATCAGCCGCTAAGGCGGGCCTTATGATTAACTGGGCTGTCCAGGAGATTATTAACCCTGCTTTGAATAAGCAGTATACCGACAATACGTTCAAGGTAAGTCAGATTGTCGGGATTGACACCAGCGTAGTTCGTGCGGCTCGCACAGGCGTCCGTGGCGACAACGATATTGTTTGGGTGGGTCGGGCTGCAAACTATGCTGCGAAACTCACAGAGATTAAGCAGGATGAGCGCACATGGATTACCAGTGCTGTGTACGATAGGTTAAGCGATGAAGTGAAACTGGGCGGCCAGCCTCAACAGAATATGTGGAAGAAGTTCACGTGGTCGGACCATGACAAGTCCACGATATATGGCTCGACGTGGCGCTGGGTGGTAAAGTAATCGACCATTGTAGGAGCCTTCTACTGGTCGGGGAAGCAAATAGAAGCACGTCACAGGTTCTTCCGTTCAAGAGCCGTTAGCTTGCCCTTGGCGGACTTCAGCCGCGCGTTTGCCCAGTATCTCTGCGAGCTTCAAAGGTGGATTGCCTTATTTACCTCAGGGACCGTTGAACTGCGACCTAGTTTCTTTAGCTTCTTTGGTTCCCTTGGCGCACGATACGCCGTACCAAACTGCCGAGACTGGCTCCTAGCTCACTTGAGCGTAAGCGCTGTCCTGACCCCACCTTCCGGATCATCACTTGATCATTGATGTTCAGCCTCGAAAGAGGGCTTGGACATATGTCGATTTCAGAGCTTACGCTTAACTCCAAGGATGAGCCGGTCCACCG
>NZ_PVBL01000048.1:0-20923 GCF_002968555.1 Neorhizobium sp. T6_25 | reverse complement strand
CGCCAGCCTCCTGCTCCTTCAGCACACCGATAATCTGCTCTTCCGTAAATCGCTGCTTCTTCATTCGTCCGTCCTTTAATGGGCCGGACTCTAATCCATTCTGGAGGAAATTCTCAGTGGCAGGTCAGTGTTTGCTCAGCGAGGAGGCTTCGAAATCGAGGAAGACAGGATGCGTGGTCGACCATTCCGGCCGCTCGGCGGTCAAGTCAGACGTCAACGAGCTCCTCAAGCCTGAAAGGGTGCGTTATATTCGCGGCACAATCTACTCGCCACTAATAAGGTCTTTCACCCTTCGAGCGAGCTCGTCGCCGGAAAATGGCTTCAGCATCACCTGCATGCCCCGCTCGAGATGGCCGTGGTTAAGTACGGCGTTTTCTGCATAACCGGTGATGAAGAGAACTCTTAGTTCGGGCCTAGTGGTACGAGCCGCGTCGGCAAGCTGTCGCCCGTTCATGCCGTTTGGTAGGCCGACGTCGGTCAAGAGCAGATCAATTTCTGGATGTGCCTGCAGGACCTTCGTAGCAGACGGACCATCGTGGGCCTCCAGCACCGAATAACCCAGCTCCTCAAGTGTCTCGACCGCAATCATCCGGACCAAAGGCTCATCGTCAACGACTAAGATGGTATCGTTGTCTTTCGCGCGCGGGCTATCGCCGCTCTCCGTTACCACCTCACCGGCTTCCGCCTCTGCAAGATGACGTGGCAGATAGATGGAGATCATGGTGCCTTTGCCGACTTCGGATTGGATACCCACTGTTCCGCCCGACTGCCCGGCGAAGCCGTATACCATCGAGAGCCCTAGTCCTGTTCCCCGACCTGTCGGCTTCGTAGTGAAGAAGGGGTCGAAGGCTTTGGCGACGATGTCCTGAGACATCCCCGTTCCCGTGTCGCTTACACATAAGGTTACATATTGGCCTGGGGGCAGACCGCGCTTGCGGGCGACATCTTCCTCAAGCGATTGATTTACCGTTTCGATGATTACTTTCCCTCCGTCGGGCATCGCGTCGCGGGCGTTGATGCAGAGGTTAAGAAGCGCGTTTTCGAGCTGACCGACATCGACGAAGGTCGTCCAGAGTTTCGGCTCCGCGATCACCTCGACCTCTACGGCCGGTCCTACGCTTCGAGCGATAAGGTCCTGCATGCCAGAGACGAGGCGATTGATGTCAGAGGCTTTGGGGTCGAGCGTTTGCCGTCTGGAAAATGCCAGGAGGCGCTGGGTGAGCGCGGCGGCACGCTTTACTGCTGACTGCGCGCCTGACAAGTAACGATCGATGTCTGAAATACGACCCTGCGCCAGCCTCTTATTCATCATTTCGAGGCTTCCGCCGATACCTGCGAGTATATTATTGAAGTCGTGGGCGAGGCCGCCCGTCAGTTGCCCGACGGCTTCCATCTTCTGGGAATGGCGCAGAGCTTCCTCTGCTTGTACCAATGATGCCGTGCGTTCTTCAACGCGCGCCTCAAGGGTCGCGTTGAGCTCGGCGAGAGCAGCCGCCGTTTCACGAAGGTCCGCTTCCGACCTCACGCGCTGGATGTGTGCCCATGACCTTTCTGTGACCTCCCTAATCAGGGAGAGTTCCGCATCGGTCCATTGGTGTGGGACCCTGTCATGGATTGCCATGAGGGCGGTTAGCTTACCCCCGCGGATCAGAGGCATGCAGATAGTCGCGGCAATACCGATGTCCTGGAATGTCTTCGCTTCTTCGGCTGCGAGCTCAGCGAGGTTGTCGTTGACGACGAGGGGGAGGCCATGGGTGAGATTTGATACCGCGAGCTTGCCGAAGTCCGCAAGGCTGTAATGGCCGACGATAGACTTCGACCCCTCGGCAGCCCAATCACCTCTGATTGTGAAGCCATCCTCGTCTTCGTCCATGTCTGCATAGGCGCAGTTTGAAAGGTTCAGATACTGCGCCACCATCCTCGTTGTCGTCGCCAGGATTGCATCAGCGTCGCGGGTGGCGCTTGTTTCCTTTGCGAGATCATCGAGGAAGCGTAGCCGTGCTTCGGACTTTCGGATCGCTTCGTCGGCAATTCGTCTCTCGGTGATGTCGATACCAGATACGAAGATATCGCTGACAATTCCGTTCTCATCTTTGATCGGCTGGTAGACGAAGTCCAGGTACCTTTCGCGAACAGAGCCATCGCTCTCGTGGAAAGAAGAGAGGGCACCGAACGCCGAGTGAGGTCGTCCAGTTTGACGGATTTTATCGAGAACCCCCGAGTAGCCCTCGGCCACGGCTTCCGGGATGGCGTCTGCGACCGGTCGGCCGACGACGTCGCGTTTGCCGACCAGACGCTGATAGGCCGGGTTCGCATAGCGGATGACGTGATCAGGTCCAGACAGCATCGCCATGAAGCCGGGTGCGTTTTCGAACATCTGCCTGAAACGCTCGCTCTCCGATTCAATATGGTGACGGGCACGCACGGCCTTCGTCGTCTCGATCACCGTGTCGATCATGCCCAGAACCCGGCCGTCGTCAGCGCGGACGGGACTATAGCAGAAGGTGAAATAGGCCGTCTCGGTCTCTCCGTGACGCGTCGTCTCGATAGGAAAGTCTTCGTAATAGACAGCCTCCCCGGACATGGCTTTTTCGGCGATCGGCTTCAGGGCCTCCCATGTCTCAGCCCATGTAACCCGAAGCGGCACACCAAGTGCTTCAGGTTTCGTGCCGAGCATCGGCCGATACCCATCGTTGTAGACAGCAATCAAGTCCTCGCCCCAGAACAAGCACTGGGGGAATTTTGAGGCAAGCATCGCATCGACAGTGATTTTGAGAGCCGGTGACCATGTATCGATCGGCCCAAGGGGAGTGTCTTCCCAGAGGTAGGCGCGGACCCGCTCGGACATATAGCCTGTGGATGAGGGGAAGATGGACGGTTCGGTCATGTAAAACTCGTTATTTCAATTGACCGGTTAAGTATGCCGACACACGCGAATTGGTAGACGCCGAAGCAAAAAGCAACGCGCGGCATCCCAAGGTCATCACACAGAACACGAAATTGGCAACTCTCCGGAGAGAGTTTCGGGCGGTTGGGCAATCGTGTTACAGATTAGCCGCGGCGGAAGCAGCCGCGGGCACCGTGCCTACGCACCCTTGGCGATGCCCCGTGACGCATCGACGGCGGCGAGATCAATAAGCTGCCGGAGCATTCGGCTGGTTCGGTCGACGCTTGTTGCTTAGCGACAAACAAGGTGAGATTCGTCTCATCCTGATCGACGCGCTATAGCTTGTGGAGATACGGGAGAGGGCCTCGCGCTGGATACTCGAATCGTCGGTTCTCAGAGCGATCTGCGCCTGGTGCCTCAGGATGGGCGGCGTGGGATGTTGCGATCGATCACAAAGAATACCAACATGGCATACGACATCAAAACTGGAATCAGAATTAGCTGCCCAACCCGAAGCCGTTCTGGCTGCGTGTCAACCGACCCACCCCAGTTATGAAGATCGCGGAACCGCCGCCTTCGCCCAGGCCCGTGGATCTGCCGATGTTTTATGCGGTGCCGAATGAGAGATTTCCAATTCCCGAAGTCGATATCAGTCAGCTACAACTGCAGTTCTGCCGTGCAGAGGTCGACTATCCCGCGACCGGGCGACCGAGCACCACCCTCGTCGTTGATGCGGCTGGTAAGTATCTCTACCACATCAAAGGCGATGGCCGTGCCATGCGCCATGGGATCGGGGTCGGACGAGAGGGGTTTGCCTGGGACGGATGGGCTATCACGGCCTAAGTCCCTGAGTTTTTCCGATAAGCTGAAGGCGCGGATCCGACATACCTTCGAGCGTACCGCCATGGCTGCGGACAACTTTGCTGGGGACGTGAGGGCCAAGCTAACGCCCTCGTTTCCAGTCTGCGCCCTGAATAACGGCTGAAACCGTCGCTCCCGGAACACTCCGCCGGGCAGGCTTTCGTCGCTAAAACATCTCGTCTTTAGATTACTTTTTGAGCGACAAGAACTCTTGTGAGACCTGATCACCCTGGGCGAGACGGTCAGACTCGTCGTCACGGTAGGCGTCCTTCCTGTCCTTGTCGCCAGACCAAAGCATAAAGTAATTCCCACCTGCTTTGTGCCAAGCGTAGCAGTCTTTCATGGTCTCACGCTTGCCTTTCACAACGTCGACCGGAGTGATGGTCAGGCACATTTCGTTCTCGTTCACCGCCCAATGGCCCTCGCCATAGGCTTTTTTATCCTTTCGCACGAGTCGGGCAGACCCGTCAGGAGCAAAGAACACGCGGACACTTTTCCAGTTAGCCGACTTGCCCTGGTACATAGCGCGTACCTCTTCTGCAGTAAGTTTAGTTGCTCCGCCTGGAAGTGTTTCGGAAGACGCGGAGCCGAAAATTCCAAAGAAGATAATACAAAAGAAAACACCGCACTTGGTATTCATAGTTCACCTCCAGATCGGCCGTATAGTGTCGAGCATAATGACAATGCAAGTTCGGCATGGGATATAGATGCAATCGTCGCCGGACGGTTCAGAGCACCAGCAAACGGTAGATTGTCGCCTGCATTCCCCTGCATAGGTTTCGATGGTAACAATTGGGAAGGCACACGGACACTCCCGCTTGGGAGATGCCTTCTTGAGTTGCAGATTATTATCTGGCTTGATGGGAGTTGTTTCAACGTTAAGGGGCGCCCATGAAGTCATCGCATGAGTTATCCCAGGTATGCGAAGACATCGCGTCGGTGGCGACCGAGGCTTTGGCGGGCCTGCGTGACTGGTCAAACTTGTGCTCCATTTTCACGGACGTGTTCCCCGGCTCCTACGCAGCCCTCCTGAGCCAGAATTTTGCCCGACCTGACGTCGGTTTCGTTGTATCGGACGGTCTGGAGGAACGGCACTTGCACTCGTTCATCCACCACTATTCCTACGTCAATCCGTGGCGCAGCTTCTGGCAGCACGCCAGCAACGGCGCGATCCTCGTGGCTCAACGAGACGATCCGGCTAGGCGATATCATGGAAGCGTTTTTTACGAGGAATGGATGAAGGCCGTCGGCGACTACGATGCTGCTGTCGGGCTGCGTCTCCAGGTGCATGACGAGGAGGTCATCTATCTTCCGGTCCATTTTCCAGAAAAACTGTCCATTGCCTATGAGCTTCCACTTGAGAAGGTAATGCAAAGCACGCGCCGCAGCCTGGCAAATGCGCTTCAGATTGCATCTTACTTTGCAGACGCTTCTCGATCTTCCATTGCAAAGGCGGCGCTAAGTAGCTTGAAAAGCAGGATAGCGTTCGTAGTGGATGATCGCATGAAGCTGTTCGATGCAAACGATCAGGCCTTGGCTGCCTTCCGTAGCGGATTCCCTGTTGGCTGCCGACAGAACGTGGTCCGGTTTGCTGACCAAGCAGCGACGGTCGCGGTTGCCAGCACATTGCGGAACGGCCCTCGCGATCTCAGCTCGAAACATCTTATTGTGGCTGGAGAAGAGCGCTGGGTGATCTCCGTCAATCAACTCCCATCTGTGCTCAGCAACCAGTTAATCAGGGGGCGTAGCCAGTTCCTGATCCAGGTCCACAGGATCGGCATCCAGTTGGACAATTTCGGAGACGATCTTCTCCTTCACGCGTATGGTTTGACGCCTTCAGAGCTTCGGCTGTGCAAAGCGCTCGCAGCTGGCTTGATGCTTGTAGACGCCGCCGCTCTTTCCCAGATCAGCTATGAAAACGCGAGACAGAAACTGAAGTCGATTTTCAGGAAAGTTGGCGTTTCAAACCAAGCCGATCTACGCGCTCTATTTTACTCACTGAGCTAGGCCATGTTGACAAAGTGCGGCAGCCTAGTCCTTGCTGCGGCTAGCGCAAGGAAGGCTTCGAAGGATTTTCGGGTCTTGTCGTAGCGGGTTGCAATGCGACGAAACTGTTTAAGTCTATTGAACATCCGCTCTATTCGATTGCGATCCTTGTAAGCTTCAAAGTCGCATGAAGGCGGGTCTTTGCGGTTCGCTTTCGGCGGGATCACCGGCTTTATTCCGTGGATCAGAAGCTCTGCGCGGATGACGTCACCATCGTAGCCTTTGTCGGCCAGGAACAACTTGGCTCGCGGACCGGCATCGCCAGCAAGTCAGGCACCGCGGCATAATCTGAGGCCTCTCAGCCCGTCAGGACAAAGCCAAGAGGGCGTCCCTGACCGTCTGCGCGGGCATGGATTTTCGTCGTAAGCCGCCGCGTGATCGACTAAAGGCCTTGGATGATATTATTCATGAAGTACTGACAAGCGCATTCCGTAGAGGTTGCCGCCGCGAAAGCGTCCATGAGAACACAGCCGCAGGTCCTTGGCCTAGTTACGGCTATGCCGCCTCTTGCCTTGAGCCAGGGACAAGACGCGGAGAGTCTCAAGGATTTTTCCGACCGCCTCTTCGTGACAAGAATACATCACTGTCTGGCGGACTCGCCGCCTTTCGACAAGGTTCGCGTCGCGAAGTTTCTTGAGGTGCTGAGACAATGACGGCTGGCTGATATTAACGGCTGTTGCAAGGGAGTTCACGTCCCACTCTCTCTCAGTGATCAATTCAAGGACACGCAAGCGGGCGGGATGAGCCATGAGGTCCAGTAGGACCGATGCCTTTCTCAGGTTGAACGTGAAATCCCTCGTCATGTACCCTCCGCACGATAAGCCAGACTCCAGATACCATATCAGGCCGCCTTCTATGCGTATGCTCGTGATTTGATAAACAGCCGATCACTGAGAAATTGAGGATCCGGCCTGAGCGCTGCGTTCGCATCAGGGGCAGTATGGCGTGGGTGACGGCCAGCTGACCGAACACATTGGTGCGAAACAGCGCCTCCACCTCTTCCGCGGTCCTAGGACTTCTGCACCGGCATTGCTGTTTCGACCAAACGTGTCCAGTAGCCGACACCGTAAGGAATCGCGGCATCGTTGAAATCATAACTAGGGTCATGCAGCCCCGCCGTGCTGCCGTTGCCAAGGAGCGCAATGTTTCCGGGCCGTTGTTCGAGCATGAAAGCGAAGTCCTCGGAGCCCATGAGCTGCGAGTGGTCGGAATTGACGGAATCCTCTCCCATGACGGTACGGGCAACCTCCACAGCCAACGCTGTTTCTGCCGGATGATTGACGACTGCGGGATACAGGTTTCTTAATGTGGCTGTCGCGGTCGCCCCGTAGGACGCTGCAATTCCCTCCGAAATATCGATGATACGTCGATGCATGGTGTCTCGCACCTCCGGCTCAAACCAGCGGGCCAAGCCACGCAGCTCGCTCGACCCGACAAACGTTCCTCCAGGCTTTCCGCCCTGAAACGATCCGAAGGAGATCACGCCGCTTTTGAGCGGGTGGACGTTGCGCGCAATGACGGTTTGCAGGGCAATAAGGATGTTGGCGGCGGGAAGCAGCGCGTCAACGCCGGCCTGAGGGCTGGCAGCATGGGCGCTCTTGCCATCTACCGTTATCTTGAAACTTGCCACGGCAGCCCCAAACGGACCGGTGCGGGTGGCAAAACGACCAACGTCCAGGCCCGGCTCGTTGTGAAGGGCGAATACCCTCTCGATCCCCCAGCGCGTCATCAATCCATCGTCGCACATTGCCTTCGCGCCCGCCTGTCCTTCCTCCGCTGGCTGGAAGATCAGAACGGCAGTGCCATCGAAGTTGCGTGTTTCTGCCAGGGCCTTTGCAGCACCCAGCAACATCGCCGTGTGGCCGTCATGCCCGCAAGCATGCATCCGGCCCTCCGTCGTGGACGCGTAGGAAAGTCCTGTCGTTTCGTGAATAGGAAGCGCATCCATGTCGGCGCGGAGGCCGATTACCCTGCCAGATGACGTGCTCTGGCCATGGACAACGCCGACAACGCCGCTTCTGCCAATACCCTCGGCTACTTCGTCACAGCCAAACGCACGGAGTTTTTCGGCCACAAAGGACGCCGTGCGGGGAAGCTCGTAACCCAATTCCGGGTAGGCGTGCAAATCGCGACGCCAAGCTATGATTTCGTTGTCATGTTGACCTGCGTTCACATCATGTGACATCGAACACCTCCGGCCTCAACTGCCCGACCTTCATAAGGTGTTGCAGCGTATATGAAACAGAAAGCGCATCATCGAGCGCGTCATGGCCCTGCAAAGGCGGATGCTGGACATTGTAGTAGTCTGCGAGCTTGTTGCTCGGCGTCTTCGCCAGATCCTCAACTGGCATCCCGGCCGCGAGCAGTAGCTTGACAGCATTGTCGAAACGATGGGCCGCGATCGGGGTCTGAATGCCGGCCACATAACAACTGATTGCCACCATGTTCAGCTCGTCCTTGCCCCACGACCAGAACTGTGCTCCGCCCGAAAAGCTATCTACCTGCGTTAGCGCATCCGGCAGTGCCACACCTTCGGCCTCGATATTCTCTTCGGTGATGCCTGTCAGCTTTGTGAAGAAGGGATCTAGCGCGTACCTATTGCCATATCGATCAGTCGGCTGGACATAGGCCTTGAAGGTATCGACAATTGGAAAATCGGCTTCGAGCCCAAGCTTTACAGCACCGATCTGAGCGATAACGGGATCAGGGTCATGGGCTGCACACCAGAACCTGCGTTGCGAGCCCTCAAGGCAAAGAAACTCGCAGTCAAATACGATCGCAGTTTTCATAAGCTCCTTCCTTCTCAGGCTTCAACGTTAGCCGCAACAGCTCGATCACCGCGCTGACCGAAGGCCCCCGGATTGCAGGCGGCTCCGCACGTTCACAAAACTCTCGCCAGACAAAAAAGGTCAGCTCAGCGCCATCTGTCGGCGTTTCTCCTGGTCCCTCTGCGAAGGTTTCAAGCAAACGATATCGCTCGTCCTTCCAGAACAGGGCCTCAACCCAATCATAGATTGGGATCACATGAAAATGAATTCGATAGCCGGGAGAGTGTCCATAGCGGCCGATATAGACCCGTTCGGCATGCAATTTCTGCTTCAACGCCTTCTGAGCTGCCGCCAGCAATGGTCCGAGTTCGCCAAGTGCCCTTTCCGACAGCTCCGACAGATCATTCGTGTTGTTCTTCGAGCTGATCATCAGATAGCCGGGAAGGGCAGAGTTCATCCTGTGGCTCACCAGCCATCCACCGGTTTCGGTGATATGAAAACGCTCTGGGATATCCAAGGTCCGCCTTCTCCGTCGCTTTCGCGATAATCCCAAGTTACTTCCGGTTTTGCGTTTGACTTCTTCGATGTCGCAGAAATCTGATTTTAGCAACACGTTAGCGAACTGTAGCTCGATGGCCAACGCTAAAGGCCCGTAGTTTTGGTCAGATGGTCCGGCCGCGGTCCGCCTCCGTTGCCGAAGCGAGTCCGGTACATAACGAGCCGCTCGAGAGCTCTAAGGCGCACCCGACCTCGCTCATCGCATGCTTGCATTCCAAAATACTCGGCACCAATGCAGAGGGCGAGCGGGAATAGGAGTTGATTTTTAACAAAGGTTTATCGGGCGGCCAGCAGCATTGAGCAGACATGAGGACCACCGTACATCTGTCCCGAAGAACCACTGGCCTGCTTAGATCCGATCGGCAGGCACGTCTGCGTGCAGCCCGGAATTGACGTTGCTGGTCGTGCAACGCCGATCCGATGAATGACGCCTATGGCCGGCACAGCAAGTAAAAATATATCATTGCACGATCAAAATATAGCGATGAAAGTCACAAGTCAAAAAGATCTGACATTTTGGTTTATACCATCGATAACCAGTACTTATCGATGGTTATAACACCAACCGGCAATCATGCTGTGGCTTTTACTTCCCGATTTCAATGAAACGCTAAGCTGAAAATCCAGCCCGCATTTTTGACCTAACGATTTCATCACCGGGGCAGGGGAGGGGCCTTTAAAGCCCTGACGCCTTGGTAAGATTGGTACGGAAGCGATCGCGCCGTCGCTGATATTTGCGCGTCATCTCGGCCGAGGCGTGCCCCAGCTGCTTTTGCACGTAACGTTCCTCGATCTCTGCCGAGGAGGCAAGGCCGGCGCGCAGCGAGTGGCCTGAGAACAGCGATGCCCGCTCGCCTTCCGGCAGATCGGAGCGGACGCCGGCGGCGAGCGCGGTCTGCTTGACGAGGCGAGCGACATGCTTGTCGGAGAGCCGCTCGACGTCGATAGTCTTGTTGTCCTTGAAGATGCGCCGGAAGAGCGGACCTCTGGCGATCCGGCCAAAGCGGATCCAGCTCTCCAGCGCAGCAACGGGGCAAGTTTGGTCGGAAGCGCCGCGGCCGACCTCGACCTCGCGCCATCCGGTCTTGCCGCGCAGCGTCACCAGCACACCCTCGGGAAAAATCTCGATCCAGCCATGGCCGTCGCTGCGATCGTCGCGGACGATGTCGAGCCCGACGATCTCGGAGCGTCGTAGGCCGCCGGCGAAGCCGAGCAGCAGGATGGCCCGGTCGCGCAGACCCCGCAGATCATGGCCGAGCGTGTTGACCATCGCTTTGATGTCGTCGCCCAGCACCGCCTCCTTCTGCCGTGGCGGCGTTGCGTGCCTGCGGCGAATGCCGGCAAGCACCGTCGCAATATGCCGATCGGAGCGATCCATCGGCACGCCGCGCTGGGTAAAGTTCCACGCCAGGCCGGACAGACGCCGCTCGATCGTGGCGACCGAAAGGGGAGGGACCCCGCGCTTCGGATCGCCTGAGGCACAGGCGCCGATATAGAGGCCGATGACCTGGCTGGACGGCGGCATGGGCTCAAAACCTTCCCGGCGGCACCAGGCGATAAAATGCCGCCAGTCCTTGGCGTAGGCGTCACGGGTGTTTTCGGAACTGGCGGCGTTGGCGTAGGCGGTCGCGGTCTCGACGAGGGCTTCCAGCCGCGCCGGGACACGGGGTGTCGGCCGCGAGGCGACCGTCGCTTGCGGGGCGGAGGCACCAATTTCCATGACAATGTCGACGACGTCGGGCAGATCGTCATGAGCAATATCGGCGATTTTGGACGTGTTTGCCGGGGGATTTTCCATGGTTTCGGAGGCTATCATCATATGTCCGGTAATGCAAGATTATCGGACATAAAACTGTGGTGACGGGCTGTGCGGTTTTGGCGGACATCTTTGGTACGAACTGCACGCGTCGACTATGCTCGGCGGCATGGTTTCGCGCTCCGGCTCCGCTCTCGCCGCCCCGGCCCCGCCGACGGCCTTCCCTACCTTCCGAGCAGCTCCTGCGCCAGGCGACGACCGGGACGTGGGCTCATGCTGGCATAGGCGCCAAGCAGGTCTGGAAGCTTTATGGCCGGTTCGTTGCCCTCCGAAGCACCCGGCCGTCCTCTTCTTCGTCCGAGCGCGTTCGCCAGTAGCTCGATCCAAGCGTGGCGATCACCCGGCGGCGGAATGAGACGCCGGAGACGGCGTGCTTTCCGTTCCTCATCGTCATCCTCAGCACCATCCACAGGCCATTCACTTGGGAGATTGAGGCGTTCAGCGCAGTGCGTCCGTGCCGCTGTCGACAGGCTGGTGAGGAGCCTCGTCGAGTAGTAGCCGCTAGCGCTGGGCATTCTCAACAGTCGACGAATAAGCACAGGGCCAGACGGGGAGTGGGCGATTACTTCCAGGCTGCAGATATTGTCGATGCATCGGTCGAGCGTTCTCGTCGCGGGGCTGAGGTAAGGAATGGGTGCGCGGCGCAAGTCATAGCCGCACGGGACACAATAATGTTGCGGCACGAGTTGGGCTTGGTCGAAAACCGCAATGTGGCCGCGGCAGGATGGGCATCGGTCACGCAATCTGCAGCCATGCTTTGTGCATGAAACTCGGCTGGCAAGCCGCCATCGCCGTCGAAAGTATGGCTGCGCATCGTCAGCAAGACAGCGACAACAGAACTGCAACCACGTTGAACCGTCGCGCCGCCCGCTGTTGCGCAGCGGCAGCAGGAGTTGCTTCGGCAACGCGGACGACAACGTCATTGCCGAGAGCTGATCGGACGGAATACCGGTGTGCGCGCGGAGCAGGGTGGCGACATCACTCGGTAGCCTCAGATCAAGGGCTGCCGACCACATTCCCGAATTAACCCCGAGCACACGAGCGAAGGCTCTCGGGGCTACCCCATTGGCATAGGCAAGCCGGTGCAGCCAGCTTGACAGCAATTCGTCTGGCTGCGGCATCACGGTGACCGGCCACCGGTCGGAGAGGATGTCACGATATCGTTCGCGAATGCTGATTGTCGGCCCGACGGTGTCGACCGTCGTCATAGAAGGGTCTCTCGGAGCGCTGAGTTGCGCCGCTGCGAGATCGGCACGTGGCGCAGCTCGTCGATGGTAGCCTTGCCGATGCGTTCGGCCCCGGATCTGATCGCGGCGATTGCGGCCTTCGTGACGATGGTGACGATCTCGCCGATCAAGCCTTCAGAGAGACCGAATATCCGCCTCGCCAAGGCTTCGTTCGACAAATCCGAGCTTTTTGCGAGCGGCAAAGCGGCTTCGAGGCTGTCGAGCAACATGAGATAGTTCTCGCCATATTGCCACCGGGGAACCGCGACCAGATCAAAGCGGCTCGCCATCTCGCTCGTGGCGTTGATGAAATCGCAGACCGCCACCTCGCCGATCAGCACCGGCGAGATGTCGTACTGGCGGCCAATCCGCCGCAGGAAAGCAAAGACCGCTTCGACGTCGCGGGCACGGCCCCGCAATGCATTGTGAAACTCATCGAAAATCAGCACCTTCGGTTTGAGGCTGGACAGCAGGTGATCGAGTTGCTCTGCCTTGCGGCGAAGCTCCCATATCTCACCGCCTGGAGCGCGCAGCGCCTGTAGAACGCTGGCATAGAAATGGCCGAGGCCGGCGCCTTCGCGTGCCTGGACCATCCATACTTTCTGCTCGGGCGAGGTTTTGAGGTGCTCGACGGCGAACCGCTCGGCGATCATCGTCTTACCGTTGGCGTATGGCCCGACCAACATCAGCCCTTGGGGTCGCAAAGACGGAGGTCGTTCCAGCAACTCGGCCAGCCGCCGATGGCTGTCCTGGGCGACATGATGCCCGATCCACCGTGGCGCGCGGATATAGGCGATCCTTTCCTCCTTGTCACGGTCAAGATACGCCCGGACATGCTCGAGCAAATGATCCGCCATGGCTACCAATCCTCCACCGGCAGCCGGCTCTTCTGGCGCGGGGAATGCTCTGCGCAAGGAGGCGCCGGTGGCTGCATGACCGCATAAGGCTTTTCCGCCGCAGCGGCATGGGCATTGCGCACGGTGTCGCGCAGCCGGCGCTTCGAAGACTTTGCAGTCTCCGCTATGGCTGCGATCTCGCGGCGGAACGCCACCTTCTCGACATTTGAGCGTTGATTGATCGAGCGCCGACGGGCGCGCTCTGACTCGTGTTCCCATAGCGTCAACGGCATCAGCTGTCCGTCGCGTCGTTCGACCGGCCGAAACTGACGGGTTTCCGGGTCGCGGATGTAGATATGACTGATGTCGCGGGGATCGTATCGCACCTCGAGCTTTTCGAGCCGGTCACGCTCGGGAACGAGGATGCCGAGCCACGGCGAATAATAGTGCATGGCGAACATGCTGATCCCTTGCGGTGACAGTCGTCTTTCCGTCCCCGGCAGAAACGACAGCAGCACGCGCTGCGGATCGTCGCCAAAGTCCGGCAGGCTCGTACTGTTGCGGTGCCACTCGGTCAGCGGCACCTTCAGCGTCTTGGAATTTTCCTGAAGATTGTGATCGATGACCGCGAGCGCGATGCAGCGCTCCAGATTGGCAAAGCTCAGGCAGGCGCGCCGCTTCGACGGATATTCGTCGCGGTGGGCTACCGAGCGCCCAGACGAGCCTGGATAGGCGGCGAGAACCGCGTTGAGTTTTCCCAGCAGTCGCTCAACCACCCCGCCTTGATGGACGCGGCCGCGATCGCGATAGCGGATCCGGATCCCGTAGTCGTCACAGCCGCGCTGGAAGGCATGTCCCTTGAACTCCTTCGCCGAGTCCGTGACGAGCAGCCGCGGCCGACCGAACATCGGCCACGCATGCTTGAGATTGCGGGCAGCAAGCCAGGCATCTTTCGGGCAGATGGCGTGGGCCAGACAAAGCGCGACGGACAGAACCGACGGCTTTTCCAAGGTGAGGCAGAAGCCGAGAATGGATCGTGTCGCCACGTCGGTGATAACCGTCAAATACGGACGGCCGACGAACACACCGGCGCCGTCGACCACCTCCACGAAATTGATATCGGTCGGCGTATGGTCGATTTGGCACACGGCGAGCGGGTGCGGCGCGTGGATATAGCCGGGCCGCGGCTTCAGCCGCAGCAAGTGCTTTGGATTGGCCGATCGCTTCTTCGCGATCTCTTCAGGCGAAAACAACATCGGGATGCGCCGAGCGACCGTCACATAAGACGGCGCGGCAACACCGGCTTCCTCGCACCGCGCGCGGATCTCGTCGACCACGGGCGCAAGTGGGGTCGGCTCGAGCGTCAGCCACTTCTCGCGAAGTGTGGCCGCGATGATCGCCTCCACCTGTTCCGGCAGCCGCTTGCGCCGACTGACAGCGGTGCGAGGAAGCAAGCTGGTCACAGTACGATCGGTTCGGTAACGGGCGAGGAGATTGTAGATTTGGCGAGTTGTGATCTTCAGTTCAGCCGCCGCACGTTTGATGGCAGCCTGTTTCGGATTGCCGCCATCCAGGATTTTGTCCAGCTCGCGGGCCATTCGACACGCCATCGACCATTGCTCGTCCAAGATCGGGCGCGCCGCCGGCAAGGTTCGATCGTGAAATCGCTTTAGCAAGGAGCCTCGCTGAAATCATAAGCGGAAAATCTTCTCCGGTTTAGCGCCAGAACCCAATCGACGCATGACATTTCGCGGTTTGAAATGAGAAAGTTAAAGCCCTTGCTACAGCTGGTCTAGAGATCGAGCTTCGTGAGATGACAGGCAAGGAACGCCGCATATGGGGCGTTTTGTAAAGGCATGACTCAACGGTCTTGCTGCTCCCTCGAGTTCTGTGGAAGCGTTAGAGGCGGATGAGGATATGCTAACTTTCGCGACAAAATCGGCTGCGCTGAAAATTCAGAGAAAAATCTGTCGCGAAACTCGCTCGCAAAAGTCAGAGTTTCGCGACAGACATTTGCGACAAAATCACGCCGCGAGTGACATACCGTCGGCCTTACGTTCCACGAGCGCCCAGATATGACCAAAGGGATCGAAGATCGAGGCCGCCCGGCGGCCGATCATGTCAGTCTGGATTTCGTCGCGGATCACAGCGCCGGCCGCTAGGGCGGCCTGCATCACACCTTCAATGTTGCCAACATTGAGGTGGAACATCGTGCTGACCGCCCCTGGCTCTTTTGGAAAACGGGCCGCCGTAGGAAGGGGATTTTTCGCGATTTGGATTGGAGCCGGCGACCCAAACAGGCAGGTTTCCGAACCGCATTTCGACAGCCGCCAAAGCGCCATCGATGTCACTGGTGTTCTCTTCCTGCGCAGCAAAGGCAGCGGCATAGAAGTTGGCGGCCTCTCTCTCCCGCCCATGTTCAACAAACAAAGAAAATTCGACGCTGATATCTTCGGTCATCTTGGTTCCTCGCTCGATCTGAATCACCATCCAGCATATCGCAAACTTTGCCGAACCAATGGCATCGGACGAGAAGCTACCAAATTCAGGATTTTTGCGACGGGGTTAAGCGACTTTCCGATCCGGATAGCGCGCCTTTATTTCGTCCTCAGTGCCAAGTTCCCTGATGAAGTCAGTGAAGCTTGGCGCGACATAGCCGACATTTTCCCAGCCGTAATTTGCGTGCTTACCAAACACCTGCTTTCGGACATAGGGGAGATACAACACGTTTCCGATGCTTTCCGGGCGAAGATCAATCAGCAGAGTGGAGGAGTTGTCGCGTGTGAGCGGAAGCAGTTCGCGCGATATACGCGGCTTAACGCCCTCGAAAGCCGGATGAGGGTTACAGTAAGCCCTGATAGCACTGATGGTCAGTTTTGCCCAAGGCACCAAGGAGTGGTCTCCCATGATAACCGACTTTTTCTTGAAATTACACGGGAAGAAATACGCGCCAACGTTGATAGAGCCGCCGATGGCAGAATATTTCAGTAAAAACTCCCGATAGTCTTCAGGAATACGTGTTTCCACTAAGTGCTCGATCTCCTCGATGTCCTCTTTAGTGCTTGGTTGAAAGAAATCTGGACCTTCATTTCTTTGCAATTCCCACATCTTGAAGACCTTCGGGTTGAGGCTTTCTAAATCCATGATCGTTCTCTTTATTCAATCATTTCATCTCAACTATATATCTTATGTCGCGAAACTCCCGAATTTTGCTGGACATGATAAGCCGACTTTTGCAGCGTTGCAAAATTAGGATTTTGGCGACGCTAGAAGTAGCGTCTGCTGCACGAACTCATCAAAGAGAGTGGCCACGGCAAGGTCGTCTGAGGTGTCCACGACCCTCACGCCATGTTTCCTGGCCGCCACATGCATTTCCGAGTTGTCGCGCAAGGATCGGTCTATAAATTTGTCGATTATGCTGCGCCTAGTCTCATCGGATTGATTATATTTCGCCGCGGATCGCATCCTCTCTCGAAGGAAATCGTTGTCGGCATAGAGGAAAACCCCCAACATTTCGTCAGAAATGAGAGGAGTTATATACTCAGGCCGAAGTGCAGAGCCTTCAAACACGAAAGGCATTTGAACACGGCGCTGTGCGTCGATCCGTTGCCGTATGCTCGGCCACATGTTTTCGTGGTGTACCCTGAGAAACCAATAGATTGTCTCATGCGAAAGGCGAGAATAATATTCAGCGACAGGAGGGCGCACGTCCGGCCAAGGCCGGCCGGGATGACGTGCGATGCTATCCGTCGAGATCACGTTACGTCCAAGCTGTTGAGCCAGGCGCGTCGCGAATGTCGTCTTACCAACGTTGGAACTGCCGGAAATCAAGATGCCCATTACGGCCTTTCTTCAATATTCGCGAAACCTCGATATTTGCTCGATATGTTACCCTAACGTTTAGAACGCTGCAAATCAGGCTATTCGCGGCAAGAGAGCCACGATTGCCCTATTCTCGACCGGGTGGGAGACGTTCGAGATGCATCACCGCGTCGCCAATTTCCAACCAATCATGTTTCGATTGCTCGAATATTGACATGGTGGGTGGCGCGAAAGCCGGGTCCGCAAGCGAACCTACCGCCACCCCTATCCAAGACGGCGAGGCCTCGGCCTTCCAATAGACGGTCGAACCGCAAGTGGGGCAAAAATACATGCGGACCCTGCGACCACTATCGCCGATGCGAGCAAATTCCGTCGCCGTTCCAGATATTTCGACACACTCAATCGAGTAGAACGCATTGGCGCTGAACGGCGCACCAGTTCTTCGTTGGCAAGCGAAACAGTGACATAGCGCAGTCAATTGGGGTGGCTCGTTAAACGTCAGTCTAAGAGCGCCGCAGGCGCATTGGGCGTCGGCCATAGAAACTCCTTCCGCTTGCGTGGTGAGATTTTGTTGATGTCGGAGAGTGAGGCGCAGGCCCGAGCCGCAATTCATAGCGAGGGGCTATGCGAAGGGGCTGAAACCTAATGCAATTTCAGGTCTGCCACAGCATCAAGGTAGATCGTGGGAGTGTTAAAGTCCAGAGGGAGATAGGCTGTCGCAAACCTCTTCCCGATCAGACGGGGTTTCTCGACAATACCTCAAACGCTCCACGCCTCCGTCAAAAACAACCGAAAGTGGCGTGAAACCCGAACGCTCATAAAGGCGACGCGCGGCTCTACCGTCCAATGTGTCATCTACGAAGGTATCAACATAAACTGAAGATCGCGGCGGGAATGCTTTCAGCGCCGACTTGACCAGCGCCGTGCCTATTCCGCGTCCGCGAGACGCTGAGCTTACCGCCAACCATCTTATCCAGTATCCAGCATCCGATCCGCCGAGCAACATAGCGCCCGCAAGCCTATTGGCGGAGGAGCGGACACAATATGCGCGCTTTTCCATAACTTTCCGCGCGAGGATCGTCTCGAATTCCGACATGGCTCCGAAGAGGTGTTCGACCTCGTTGGCGAGCGCCAGCCACGGTAGAATGTCGCTCGCCTCGGCTGAAAGGATGCGAAAACTGCTCATGAGTTGAAACGCTACCTTTCGCAAATCTCCCGACTTTTGCTCGATATGTTAATCCGACTTTTGCAGCGCTGCAAAATCAGGATTTCCGCGACAAATCAGGTCCGGCTTGTAAGCAACTTGATCCCGGCAAAGGTGAAAAACCCACCTAGTCCCGCGTCAATCCATCTGCGGGCACGGTCATAGGCCGTGACAACGCGCTTGGTCGAGAAGGCGACGGCATAGGCGAAGTGACCGACAACCGAGAGGATTGTGGTTCCGACTACAATAACGAGAGCGGTTGACGATGGCGCAGAGTGCCCGAGGCCGAGAGACATTATTGCGATCCAGGTCAATGCCGCCTTCGGGTTGGTCATCTGGACCGTCAGACCGCGCAGGAAATACATGCTAAGGCTCCTCGCTGCCAACCCGCCTACATCTATGATCGGTTTTGTTGAAGCGGCTGAGCGGAAAGCTTTGAAAGCGAGCCAGAGAAGATAAAGACCGCCGATGATCTTGATGACCATCAGCACTGAAGCATAGGCAGCAATCAATGCCGTCAGACCGATCGCGGTCATGGAAGCCCAGAGAAACGATCCTGCGGAAATACCGAGTGCCAGTGCAATGCCCGCTTTGCGGCTGACGGCCATCGACGTGCCGACGACAGAAAGAATGTTGGGGCCGGGGCTGAACATTCCAAGCGCAAAGGCACCGAACGCCAACCCTATCTCTGGCAAATGCTCCATGTGACTTACCTCCGGTTTGTCCGCAAATATCCCGACATCTGCTCGAATTTTATAGCTGACTTTCGCAACATTAGGGATAGACGCCATATCGGCTCAGGTATTGCAGCAGAGCGGGTGTCAATGAAAGCTCGGGAAGCTCATCGCTGCGAAACCAGCCGATGGCCGTCGCATCGTCCCCGGCGACTGCCTCGCCGCTCAGCTTCTCGGCCAAAAAATCGTGAATCTCATAGACGCCGCCTTTGCCATCCGACAGGTCGAGCTGTCCCAATTCCCGAATGATAGAGATCGTCAGGCCAGTTTCCTCGAAAACTTCCCGGATGGCGGCCTGTTCCAAGGTTTCGCCGGGATCGACGCGGCCACCCGGTAGCGTCCAGCACCCCATGTCTGGCGGGTTGGCACGCTGAACCAGCAGAATGCGGCTGCTTTCATCGCGAATGACGGCGCTGGCCGCAAGGATGGGATTCGATTGGGGCATTCCCTCATCCTCCCTCTGCTTGGCTGGCAGTGGGCGACGATGCTACCTTCGCTGTTGCGAGATCTCGTTTTTCGGCCAGAGCCGCGAGCGAGGCCGCCAGCAGCCCGGTCGCCGTGGAAAGAAGGATGATAGTGAACAGGCCATAAGTCGCATTGTTCTGCGTCAGCACCGCCCCGGTGGCGGAAGAAAGGACAGCGCCGCCACCGATCGTCATGGCTCCGGCCAGCCCGGCGGAGCTTCCGGCTAAGTCCGGCCGCACAGAGAGCATTCCGGCATTGGCGCTCGGCATGGTCAGGCCGTTCCCGATACCAATCAGGATGCAGGGGCCGAACAGGGTGAACGCGCTCCTGAAGCCCGCCAGAAACAGGGTCAGGCCGATGATAGGACAAGCGCACGCCACGATGCGCCCCACGATCATCATCGTGGTCAGCGGCACGCGACCGGCATATCGCCCGGATAGGAAACTTCCGAGGATATAACCGAGGGTCGTGACGCCCATGAAGAAGCCAAGCACTCCCGGCTCCAAGTCGAACGCCGATGTTGCGGCGAGCGGTGCCCCGGCGAGGAAGGCGTAGAAGGCGCCGACAGAAAACGACATGCACAATCCATAGGCCCAGAATCGCGGCACGCGAAACAATGCTGGATAGGCCCTGAACTGTTGTGCAATGCTGCCAGCACGCGCTTTGTTGGTTTCGCTCATGTCGAACCAGCAAAGGGTGAACATCGCAGCTCCGGCAAGAGCAAGGAACCAGAAGATCGCCCGCCAGCCAAGAGCCTGATCCACCGTGCCGCCGAATGCCGGAGCGAGCATCGGGGCAATCGCCCAGATCATCGCGGTGTAGCCGATCCGGCTGGCCGTCCGCTCCTTGCCGACCGTATCCCTGATAACCGCCATCGCCACCGGGTAACAGGAAGTTATGGCGGCCTGAAGCATACGCGCCACGAGGAATGTCCAGATGTCGGATGCGAGCGCGCAGCCAATTGAGCCGGCCGTGAACACAGCTAGGTTCGCCAGTATGATCGGCCGCCGTCCGAACCGATCCGACAGCGGCCCCATGATCATCTCCACCGCGACGGCGGCGATCGCGTAGCCTGCGAGCGACAAGCTCACGACAGCGTAGGACGTATGAAAATCCTGCGCGATATTCGCCAGCGACGGCAGGAACACGTTAAGCGGGACCACCGACAGAGCGCATATGAGGGTGATGGTCGAGAATCTTGGTGCGGAAAGCATCATGTCTCAGCCCTCCCCAAGTCGCTCTATGGCGATCATCGCGGCTATCGGGTGATTAACACGGGAATCCGTTTGGGGATTGGGCTCTGTTAGTGTCATTGCGGCCTCGCTCATGAGGCCGGCAAAGGATAGGCGTTCAGACCCGTCCCTTCGCCGGCATGATCCGGATCAGGTTCAAAGGGTCACTGCGCTGCGTTTGCCAGCAGTATCTCAGCCCCTTGGCGGGGCACCCCTCGGCATCGGCAAGGATAGCGTAAGAGCAGAAGGCAAGCACGCGCTATTTTTGTCGCGGAACTCCCAAGTTTACTTCCAGTTTTGCTTTTGACTTCTGCGACGTCGCAGAAATCCGATTTTTGCAACTAGAGCAGATCCTGTGATCGATGAATCGATTGTGAGGTGACGCGGCGAGCCGAAGCTGATTCAACATCTACAGCGATGAGGTGGGTGATGGCGCAAGCATTGAGCGATGATCTTCGACAACGCGTA
>NZ_PVBL01000047.1:0-23135 GCF_002968555.1 Neorhizobium sp. T6_25 | reverse complement strand
GCGCGGTCGTCTTGTCATGGTCTCTTCTGTTCCCGGCATCTAAGCCGAAGTCAGGCAGAAATTCCACTTATCCCAACTGTGCAGATTTCCCGAGCCACCTCTGTCCTCCATCCAGAGTTCCATAATAGCGCGTTACGCCGCGAACGGTGATTTCAGGATTTCGCGAACCTCGTTGACAGCCGACAGAAGTGTGCGCACCTTGACCCCGCCTTTCGCCGGATAATCGTCACCGCCGGCGCCAACGATGATCCTGTTTTCTATTTCCAGATCGTCACAGGCTACAAAGAACCCGCGCTCAGCCTGCGGGGCGCTGGCGCGCTTGACCTCGATGGCCACCTTTGGTTTTCCAGCCTGTTCAATGACAAGGTCGATCTCGGCACCATCGGCTGTCCTGTAGAAGTAGGGAGCCACGTCGGGACCAGCTGCGACAATAAGCGTCTCTAGTACAAAGCCCTCCCAACTTGGTCCAACTACGGGGTGGCCTAACAACTGATGAAGCGTACCGATTTCCAGGAGAGCATGAACAAGCCCGCTGTCGCGAACATAGATCTTAGGCGACTTGACAAGCCGCTTGCCGAGATTACCGCTCCATGGCTGGAGGCGGCGAACCAGCATGAGATCAACAAGGAGATCGATATACCGGCCAATCATAGGCGCAGATACACCCAGACCCTGGGCAAGCCGCGCGCTATTAAGTGTATTTCCTTGGCCGTTGGCCAACATCGTCCAAAACCGCCCAATTGTGGCGGCGGGCATGCGGGGCGCAAACATCGGCACATCACGTTCAAGGTAGCTGCGGACAAATGCCTGTCGCCAGAGGTAGCTATCTTCGTCGGTCACCGCCGTCAGACTATCGGGAAAACCACCGCGCAGCCACAACTCGTCTATGTCGATAGAAGCCGCCCCAGCCTCTTCCGCACCGATTGGCGGCATCTCGAGATAAACTATTCTTCCTGCCAGCGTCTCGGATACCTGTTGGATCAGGTCCAACGACGCCGATCCCAGCAACAGAAATTGCATTGACCGCTCGCCGCCGGCGCGCCGATCGTCAACGATCCCCCGCAGCTCTGCAAACAGCGCCGGCAATCGCTGCACCTCATCCAGCACCGTCAAATGCCCGACTTGAGCCTGGAGAAACGCCTCCGCATCTTCAAGTTTGCGGCGGTCACTTACGCGTTCGAGATCCAGATAAATTGTGCCTTCGACTCGATCCACAAGCTTGCGAGCGAGCGTGGTCTTGCCAACCTGACGTGCGCCGATCAGCGCGACGACGGGTGCGCGCGCCAAGGCTCGCTCAAGAGCAATCTCAATAGAAGGGCGAGGTATAATCATAGCCGTAAATCAGAAATCAGAGTTTCGATTTGCGGTCAAGATGCCTCCCCCAAAATCCGTAGAGCTTGTCCTACAAATGCTCGAAGAAATTCGAGGCGTCTTGCTTCGCGTACTCTCTGGGCAGGGCTGGGGCAGTTTGCCCGAAGTGGTATTCGACATACCCGACGGAGAGGGCGGTACGGAACGTCGCTATGTCGGCTCTGCCGACGGTGCGTAAGTTCCATAATAACACGTACGCCGCGAACGGTGATTTCAGGATTTCGCGAACCTCGTTGACAGCCGACAGAAGTGTGCGCACCTTGACCCCGCCTTTCGCCGGATAATCGTCACCGCCGGCGCCAACGATGATCCTGTTTTCTATTTCCAGATCGTCACAGGCTACAAAGAACCCGCGCTCAGCCTGCGGGGCGCTGGCGCGCTTGACCTCGATGGCCACCTTTGGTTTTCCAGCCTGTTCAATGACAAGGTCGATCTCGGCACCATCGGCTGTCCTGTAGAAGTAGGGAGCCACGTCGGGACCAGCTGCGACAATAAGCGTCTCTAGTACAAAGCCCTCCCAACTTGGTCCAACTACGGGGTGGCCCAACAAGCTGCTTAGCCATCTTTCCACAAGTTCTGGCGATTAGACGGCCGCTGGCGGGTGCAGACGCGTATCAAGCGCAAATGTCTCCTGGAGCTTCAGCGAATAGCTGCCGGCGGCTTGGCTCGCGATAAAGATCAGGTTCCAGCTATGAGTGGAGACCGCGCTTGGGATTGCAACAAAACGATGCTGTCGCAGCAGGTCATCGCCGAATGCCTGCTGGCCGGCGCTCGGGATACCGGGCCGCAGCCAGTTGGGATTGGGAACCGTGACGGGATCGACGACATGCACCGCGGAGGTGTCGGCGATGACAGCCGCCGTCAGGATGTGTGGGATTGTGTCGAGCGCGCGAAAACCCTTGTGGACCGCGACCTCAAGGATCGCGGTCGACGGGTCGAGGGAGCAGTAGATCGCGCGCACGCCCTTGCTGTTCCAGCGCCCGCCGACACGATAGGCGCCTTCACCGCTATCCCATGTCGGGGCATAAGCGGCTTGGTCGAGCCGCCATGCGATCAGCTCGGAACCCCCAAGCGCAATCGGCAAAGGCGTCATGCATAGACGCCGTATTCGAGTCGTTCCAGATAGTCCTCGACCAGCTCGACGCCGGCTGGCGTCCCGAGCAGGTCGATCGGGCGGCGCTGATCCAGCCCGATGGCCGGACGCTCCAGCCATTGCTCAGCTTCCGCCTGCGTTCCCAGCACATCCGTTGCCTTCGACAGGATTTCGGCGAACTTCCATGCCCGACCGCTCTGCTCCTGGCTCAGCGGCTTGGAGGGCGCGTCCTTTCGGCGTTGCCATGTCCGGAGGCTCATACCGACGGCCTTTTCGAGGGATTCGGTCTTACCTATAAAGACTAGGCTTCCGACGAGGTGATCGATTGCGGAGGCCGGCAATCCGATGAGCAGCAATTCATGTGCGTCCAGCGCTGTCGTCAGCCGGCGCGACAGCACGCGAGCGCCACCGAGGAGGGCCTCGATCTTTTGCAGTTCCCCACTGCGTGTCATTGAAGAAGGTGCTTTTGCTGCAACGGCCATCAGGGTCTCCTGCGTCATCTGTCGTTCTCAATATGACATCTGTCGCCCATCGTTTCAAGCACCAAGGCGAATCCGGCGACTTCGGGGATCGGTGGGGCTAGCCAAGCTCCTTCGCAGTTATTCTAACATTCGCGACAAAATTGGCCGCGCTGAAAACACAGCCGAATTTTTGTCGCAAAAATCAGGTGCGAAAGTCAGACTTGTGCGACCGAGTTTTGCGACAAACTGGACGGCGTACGCGGCTTGCTAAAAACAGCAATGGCGGAACAGACGCCTACGAACTGCATAGCTATCCCAATTGCTTCGGGAGGGGTTGGAAAACGGCCCTCGAACAGGAAGCCGTAGGCGAGACCGAAGACCGTTTCAGCTACAATGAGCTGGGCCGCGAGCGCCAGGGGCAAGCAACGGGAAGCGGCTACCCAGCACCAGGTTGCAAACCAGGAGCCAGCCAGCCCCATCGCCAGAGCCCATATGATAAAGCGAGTGGTCTCCGAAGCGGATGCCGTGTCCGCGAGATCGAACGAAGCTAATGGCAATAGGAGAAGGCTTCCGATCGCCGCGCCGATTCCTTGCAACCCTGTCCATTGCAGTCCGTCCGGCGCGTCTGCCGAACGCATGACAGCCGCATTCGCCAGACCATAGGCGATCCAGATCGCGAGCGCCGCCGAACTGGCGAGGACTCCGAGCAAAATTGACTCTGTATCCGCAATGTCGGCGGCGCTGACTGTCGCGGCGTTCACGATCGCTACTCCCGTCGCGATCAGCGCCAAGGGCAGGGCGAGAGCTTTCCAGGGTGCGGAACGGTCCCGGACATTGGCAATGATTGCTAGGAACACCGGCATGGTGCCGATGATGACAGGGGGCACGGCAGCACCGGCGAGCTGGACGGCAAAGGCAACGCTGATGAAGTACCCGACATATCCGGCCCCGCCGAGGAGCAGTCCGATCAGAAGCCGCGAGTGAGTAATGCCGATGGGTCGAAACCGTCTATCAGCCATCAGCAGCAGGCAGGCCAGGCCAAAGATACCATAGCGGGCAATCGTCAAGTCCCATGCCGTGAACGGCGCGACGGCGCGCGGAGCTATGAAGGTCAGCCCCCATAGAGCGCAAGTGGTAAGGCCGGCGATGATCCCAAGCAGCATGATTTTCTCCTGTTGGAGTCATCATGCAATGCGATCCGCTCGAATTATATGGAAGTCTAAGGGCTGTGCCTGTAGATTGCCTATTATGTCAAAGGCAAACACACCTCAGAACCTTCAAATTGCAAAATCGACTTTGGACGCGATGGACGCGCAAATTCTTACCGCGCTCGATTCCGATGCTCGCTTGTCGATGAGCGAGCTTGCCCGCCTCGTCGGCATGTCCGCGCCAAGCGTGTCGGAGCGCGTCCGCCGGCTTGAGGCTGCCGGCGTCATCCGGGGCTTTACCGTCGATGTTGACACGCGCGCCGTTGGCTACCAGATCAGGGCAATGGTGCGAATCCGGCCGCTTCCCGGCAAACTCCACCTCGTCGAACGGCTCATTCAGGAGCGCCCGGAATTTGTCGAATGCGACAAGATCACTGGCGACGATCCATTCCTTGCCCGCCTCGTGGTCCATACGATCGAACAGATGGACGATGTTCTTGAAGCGCTCTCCGAGTACGCCGTCACCAGTACCGCCGTCATCAAGGGAACGTCCGTCAAACGACGTTTGCCGCCCCTGTAACAAAAATCAGGACTTCTGCAACGGCAAGGCTGTTTCGACCAACTTCGTCCAATAGCCGATACCGTAAGGAATCGCGGCATCGTTGAAATCATAACTAGGGTCATGCAGCCCCGCCGTGCTGCCGTTGCCAAGGAGCGCAATATTTCCGGGCCGTTGTTCGAGCATGAAAGCGAAGTCCTCGGAGCCCATGAGCTGCGAGTGGTCGGGATTGACGGAATCCTCTCCCATGACGGTACGGGCAACCTCCACAGCCAACGCTGTTTCTGCCGGATGATTGACGACTGCGGGATACAGGTTTCTGAATGTGACTGTCGCGGTCGCCCCGTAGGACGCTGCAATTCCCTCCGAAATATCGATGATACGCCGATGCATGGTGTCTCGCACCTCCGGTTCAAACCAGCGGGCCAGGCCACGCAACTCGCTCGCTCCAACAAACGTGCCTCCCGGCTTCCCGCCTTGGAACGATCCGAAGGAAATCACGCCGCTTTTGAGCGGGTGGACGTTGCGCGCGATGACCGTTTGCAGGGCAATAAGGATGTTGGCGGCGGGAAGCAGCGCGTCAACGCCGGCCTGAGGGCTGGCAGCATGGGCGCTCTTGCCATCTACCGTTATCTTGAAACTTGCCACGGCAGCCCCAAACGGACCGGTGCGGGTGGCAAAACGACCAACGTCCAGGCCCGGCTCTTTGTGAAGGGCGAATACCCTCTCGATCCCCCAGCGCGTCATCAATCCATCGTCGCACATTGCCTTCGCGCCCGCCTGTCCTTCCTCCGCTGGCTGGAAGATCAGAACGGCAGTGCCATCGAAGTTGCGTGTTTCTGCCAGGGCCTTTGCAGCACCCAGCAGCATCGCAGTGTGGCCGTCATGCCCGCAAGCATGCATCCGGCCGTCCGTCGTGGAGGCGTAGGAAAGTCCCGTCGTTTCGTGAATGGCCAGCGCATCCATGTCGGCGCGCAGTCCAGCCACCTTGCCGGATGACTGATTCCGGCCGTGAAGAATACCAACAACGCCGCTCCTGCCGACTCCCTCGGTGACCTGGTCACAGCCAAAGACCCGCAGCTTGTCGGCTACGAAGGATGCTGTGCGAGGAAGCTCATAACCGAGCTCCGGATTGGCATGCAGATCACGACGCCAGGCGATGATTTCATCGTGCATGAATGCAGTCCTGTTTATATCGGTCCTCATTAAACGGCATGCCACCGGCGAATACAAAACTCTAGAGAGCCAGCCCTGACATGAAATCAGCAATTGAACGTCTACCGTTCAATTGGATGATTGGCACATGAGGGCCATGCAATAACCGCTCACTTTCGATTTTCGGACGATCTTCCCCGTCGAAGTTCCAAACGTATCGAAGAAACGAGAATAATTCCGCATCTATATGTTCAGAGCAACCCACCGGCAGGTCTGCTCTCGGCCTATTTAAAAGGCTTCTGATGGCTACACGTTTGAGGCAAACGGTGCGCGCCGTGTCCATCCAGATTACGAGGTCCGCATGCGGTAAGCCCAAGTCAAAGGTTTGGCGGTGATAGTCTCCCTCGCAAATCCAGCCCGGTCCAGAAAGCGCGACCTCCACGCGCTGCCTGAAATCTCCAAGAGCGGGCTTGGACCATTTCGGCCCCCAATAGAACTTGTCGAGGTGGATAACAGGAAGGGATAGCCGTTCTCCCAACATGCGTGAGAACGTCGACTTCCCACTCCCTGCGTTGCCTAAAACCACAATCCGTTGCATCGAAAAATCTATTCCATTGTCGCAAAATTCCCGACATTTGCTCGATTTCTATAACTGACTTTTGCAGCGTCCGAAATTCAGGATTTCCGCGACATGAACATGTTGTCGGGGCCGAAGGCCGGCCCCGATCATTGATGATCAGCTAAAATAGATTTCTGTCATCACTTCTCGGATCACCTTCTATGTGGTGAGGATTGTAGAGATCGTTGCGAGCCTTTTTCCGCCAAGGCCGCGCAAGACCCTCCGGGTTGGTTTTGATATCCGCGACCTGGGACACGATCTCAGTGCTGTTTGACACGCACCTTGACCGCGTGTTGATTTTCAGCACGATTTGATCCGTTTTTCCACTTCGCCGTGATCCACTCAGGGCGAATAAAGATAGTTGGCACAATTCACTTCGTCGGATTTGGTGGGGTAACGGGAAATGAAAAAACGGATCAGATGATGGTCGAACATGGAGGTGTTCTATCGCGGCCTTTACCTGCAAAGCCGGATCATATGATGCCAGCGTTGATGGACTTTGAGCGTATTATTGCCACAAAGCGGGGCGCGCATTTGAACCGCCGCACCTTGCTTGCAGTGGGAGTGCTTGGAATGCCCTCCTGCCAATGCAGGTTATGACCAGTAGGCCGCAATGTGGAGATCAGGCAGGCGGCGAGATTGGATGATCGAGAGGTTCCTGAAGTCGTCGGCCATATCTTTCCCTGCAGCGAACCAAACACAGACATTTCGCAGATCGTGGGGCAACCGCGGGAGGGCTGCCACTACGGCAGACCAATCGCCGATCGCATCCACGCGAAGCCTCGTCAGGCTGACGCCCGCCGGAGTTGGAATGGGATATTCGGCGGATCCGGGCACGGTTTCAAGAAGAAAAACAGAGCCCGTTATGTCCACTACCTGTGCTTCCAATAACCTAGCGATTGCGGGAAATGCTGCCTCGTCACCTACGATCAGCCATTGGGGGCGCTGGATCAGCTTTCCTCGGCCAAGCCCCATTATACCAACGACATCATCCGCGGAAGCGGCCTCAGCCCACTTGCCAGTGCGGCCGCCGAGGTGCCTAAACACATCAAACTCGATCCAGCTCGCGTCCGGATCTGCGTTCCGGACTGTGTAGACGGGGCGATGCAGCGCGCCGTCGCCTGTCGGCCATACGGTCCGGCCGTTATTGCCAATATAGGGCCAGGACGGCGGCCCGCTGCATGGTGGCTGTATAAGCCGAAAGTGGATGGCATCCCCGGTGAAGGGCTGGAGGTCGCGACCCGACAGCCGCACACGCAGGAAAGCCGACCCAAGAGGGGTGACCGAGACGACCTTGCAGAGACGGAAACCCGGCGGTGATACACCGGCACCGTCTACTGTTTTCCAGCGCAGAACACGGGCTATTTCCGGCGCGACCTCTAGCAGATGCTCCCCGATCTCGTCGCGCAGCAGCTGGAGGGTATCGCTCTGTGCAGCCGTTACCGTCATTTCGAGACCATCGGATGCTGCGCATACGAGGATTTCGCCAAGGTCCGTGCGGCAACCAACACAGCCATTTTCCTCTATTATAGGCAGACCTTGCTGTTGTGCCTCACGTAGAATGATCGACTTTACGATCTCGAACCCGATGCCGGGAAATACCGCATGCGCGATGAAAGGATGTGGATTCCGCTCCATGACCGACATCATTTGCCCTTTCACCGAGGAATGACGTGCGGACAACCATGCAGCGGATCGGGTATGACCAGGCAATCCAACCCAAAAATCTGGCGCATCGTCGCCTCCGTGATCACATCGCCAGGCGCCCCCTCGCGATGTATTTTCCCGTCCTTGAGTGCAAATACGTGATCGGCGAAACGTGCGGCCAGATTGATGTCGTGGAGAACCATGACGACCGTTTTGGCACTCTCCCGATTCAGCTTTCGCACCAGATCCAGAAGCTCGATCTGATGGGGCAGATCCAGAAAAGTTGTCGGCTCGTCGAGCAAGAGGATTGATGCGTCCTGCGCCAATATCATTGCGATGAAGGCTCGTTGGCGCTGTCCGCCGGACAGTTCCGACAGGGGTCGAAGTGAGTACGCCTCCACACCGGCGAGCGCCAAGGCTCGCTCGACCGCCAGAGCATCTTCGCGGGACCATTGCGACAAGGGTGACTGCCATGGAGTTCTGCCCCGCGCGACCAGATCGAATACGCGTAGATATTCCGGGACGGTCGAATTTTGCGGCAGGATCGCCAGCTGCCTTGCGACCTGTTTCGACTTCTGGCGATCGATGGGGTCTCCTTCAAGCAACACCTCCCCCTCATCCGGCCGCAAAAGCCGGGCGAGGCAACGCAGTAATGTTGACTTCCCGCAGGCATTGGGACCGATGATGACACTGATCTTTCCCCTTGGCACAGCAAGACCGATGTCGTCGAGCACGGGCCCGACCGGCCGCGTCAGTGTCAGGCCTCCAGCTGACAGTGGAAAGGTGGCGGTTGTCATCAAATCACTCCCTTGCGGATTTCGAGGGTAAGTTGCCACACCAACAGCGGGGCACCGATCATCGCAGTGAAGACCCCGGTCGGAAGATCGGCCCCAATAGGGAGAGAACGGCAGACAAGATCGGCAAGGACCGTCAGGCACGCTCCGACCGCCGCGGCTCCCAAAAGCGGCGAGCCGTTGCCCGCACCGGATGCAGCTGAAAGCCTGCGGGCGATTGGATTGGCTGCGAAGGCGACGAATGGCAGGGGCCCGGCTACGCTGACGGCGCATGCGGTGAGGCCAACTGACAGAAAGAGGATTTTCAATCGGGTTGTCGAGACGTTGAGCCCTAGACCTGTGGCAATGTCATCGCCTAGTGCCAGGCTCTTCAGTGCAAATCCCTGCCATAGCGCGAACGGCCCAAGTATGATCAATGCACCAAAGATCAGGACTGCGTCACCCCATTCCGGACTGGGAAACGCGCCGACGAGCCATTTCATGATGTCTGCGGCGGTCAAGAGATCCAGCTGCGCCATCATGATATCGACGAGAGCCATAAGGAAGAGGCTCAGCGCCAAACCTGTAAGCACGAGACGCGCTGACGACAGCCCCTTGTTCCAGGCGAGCGCGAGAACGAGCGCTGCGGACAACACGCCGCCAACCATGGCTCCTGGCAAGACCCAAAAACTGCTTCCGGTCAGCATAACGGTGAAAAGCGCTCCGCAGGCAGCGCCGGAACTAAATCCGACGATGTCTGGAGAAGCCAACGGGTTGCGCAACATGTCCTGGATCAGTGCCCCAGAGACGCCAAAAGCTGCGCCAGCCCCGATCCCGACGAGAAGGCGCGGCAGACGATGATACCAAATGACGATATCGGGGGTTTCATCCCCTTGCTGAAAGAGAATGGTCGATATTTCCGCCGTGGTCAGCGGATAGTTTCCAAGGTACAGAGCAAGCCGGGAGACAGCCATGAGGATTGCAAGCGTCAGCACGGTGAAGACAAGCGTCTGCGGGTTAACCCTCCCGGAAAACGCAAAGCATCGCCACGTCACAGCAGTTCGCCTTCTCATACGCCTACCCGTCCTCTCCGGATTGCAAGGATCAGAGCCGGTGCGCCGATCACGGCGACCATCACCCCCGCCTGCATGCCCGTGCCGGCAAACAGCAGACGTCCAGCGATATCGGCAGCCAAGAGGATGGTGGCGCCCAGAAGGGCCGACACCAATAGCCGAATACGCTCGTCCCCGGCGACCAGCCCCATGGCAAGATGTGGCGCGATCAGTCCGACAAAGCCGATAGGGCCTGCCAGCGTGACAACGGCCGAGCAGAGACAAACGGCGGCGGCAAGTCCAAGCAGGTAGGCGAGCCGGATATCGACGCCAAGCGACCTGGCGAGATCCTCGCCGAGCACATAGGCGTTCAGCATCAATCCGGCAGCCACCGCGAGGACAAGGCCTGCGGCGAACAGGGGCGACAACGTCCCGATGGCTGCCATGGATATCCCGTCAAGCCCGCCCATGACCCAGAAACGATAGGTGTCGAGCGCTTGCTGACTCAGCAAAAGGAAGCCACGCACAATCGCCAGGAAGAACGCGCTGACGGCAGCACCAACGAGAAGCAGACGTATGGGGTGCGGCCTGCTGCCCGCAAAGGCTCCAAGCGCCAGAACAGCTAAGGCACCCGAGGTTGCGCCCGCCATGGCGGCCACCGATCTTGCCAATGTTATTGCATCGCCGGCAATGGCAATGAAGATTATCACACCGAAAGCCGCTCCGGCATTGATTCCAAGCAGCCCAGGGTCTGCCAACGGGTTTCGGGTAACTGTCTGCATGATGGAGCCAGCCGCTCCGAGGGCCGCGCCGCACAATAAGGCTGCCACCAGCCGCGGTATTCGCAACGACCACACGACAATATCTTCGGGCCGATTGAAATCCCTGGCAACGATTGCATTCCACAGCTCGTTAAACGCAATAGGCCGAGGGCCGAGTGACAGCGCGAGACCGATCAATATCAGGAAAATGGGTAACGCGAGGAGTAACAGCGGCCGGCTCCTCATGGGTTTTGGCCCCCGGCGCTAACAGCGTTTGAGGGCGAAGTACCTGCCAGCACCTTCTCAAGCTCCGGAACGAGGCTCGAAAGCGCATAGTCGAGGCTGAGCGGACTGGAATGTGAAAGCGCTGCAGAAAGCAGGACGTCAGCATGGACCTCACGCCCAGTCCTGACAGCACGGAGAAAGGGGTAAAGCGGCTGGCTTGCGAACTCGGGACGCCCCTTTTCAGAGTTCAGCCAGATCAATACGTCGGTGTCAATCGGGGTCAGATCTTCAGGAGACAAGCGCACATAGAAACTCCGCCCAGCCGCCAGCGCATCGACGGCGTCTGGCGTTCTGAAGCCAAGGGCGGTAAGGAAGCGACTTCTGACATCGCGCGAGGTAAAGGTTTCCGGCCCTCGTATAGATGCCATCACCGCTGTCTTCGTATGCCAATCGGGGTGTGCCGCCCGAACGGCCGCGAAGTTCCCCTCCAGTCGATCAATGATCTCCTTTGCGACCGTTTCGCGACCCGTCGCGTAGCCCAAAACTCTGGTCATCTCCTGCCAGCGCATGTCGTAGTCCCCGCCGTCGGCCGCCGGTGGCAAGGTGGGCGCTATTCTGGACAGGAATCGGTATTCAGCTTCGGTCATGCCTGACCACATCCCCTCAATGAGATCGGGGTGCAGCGCAGCGATCCGCTCGAGATCGACCTGACCACTCAAGACAACCGGGACTTCGTCTCCGAGAGCTTTCTCTGCCCAAGGCCAGACGCCCTTCGGATTATTTCCATACCAGTAGCGCAAGCCTACCGGCTTGATCCCCAATGCCAGCGCGAAGTCGTGCCCGATGTAGCTGAGCGTGACCACTCGACCCGGCTTCGCTGTCACGACCGTCGACCCGTAGCGATGCTCGATTTTGCGCGGGAAATCTTCCGCACACGCGCTGCTCGCGGTCAACAACAGCGTCGACAGGACTATCAATCTTCTCAAAACCTGCATCGGGTGCCCCGAATAATCTGACGCCCAGCCGTGCCTTCGCGTCGCTGGATGCATTTGCTTCAGAATTTGCGTGACGCCGTAAGCATCACGCGACGCCCCTCGTTATAGGTGCAGCTACCGGCGTAGTCGGCCAGTGCGCCTACCGCCGCAGCGAATGTGGCGGCATTGCATTCGGCCTCGTACTCCTTGTTGGCGAGGTTGCGCGCGGCCAAAACGAGGCTCCAGCCGTCCCGCTGATAGCTGATCGATGCGTCGAGAAGGTTGGCGGAGCTGATATGATAGGCGTTGGTGGCATCCGAAAAATATGAGCCGACATGCCGTATCCCGATCCCAAGACTGAGACCTTCAAGCGCAGGCGCCTGCACATCATATTTGACCCAGGCGGAGGCCGAATGGACAGGCGCCCTCGCGGGCCTGTTGCCCTGGAGCGTAGGATCCTTCGTCACCTCGGCATCCACATACGTGTATGAGCCGAGAACCGTGAAGCCGTGGCTAAGCTCAAGAAGCGCGTCGACGTCGACACCCATTGAGCGAACCTTGCCTGCCTGGATCTTTGTTATTCCAGTCAAGTCGGTCGGGTCGTTATAAGTGGCGTTCAGCTTTGTTGTGTCGAACAGGGCGACATTTACATGGCCACGATCGTCCGGCAGCTTATAACGCAGGCCGATTTCGTAGGCACGTGACGTCTCCATGTCGAGGGCCGCGCCGCTTGCCGTGATGCCGGCGGGAGGAACGTTGAAGGAGTAGGCAGCGTTGCCATAGACGGTCCATGCATCATCGAAATTCCAGGCAATGCCGAAACTGCCGGACGTCACCTGACCTTCCGATGTGATCTTTCCGGCACTCGTTTCTGTTGAGCTCGTGACCCAATCATGCCGGATGCCGCCACTGAAAACGAGGTTGTCGAACTCACTCCGGCTCGTCAGATACACACCCGTCTGATCTATGTCGTTGTTCAAAACGGCAGGCAGATGGGTGGGAAGTCCGGACAGGAAGTTTGTCAGATCACCCGTGAAGAGATTCAGCTCTCCCAGATATCCCTGGGCATAATCCACATCGGAACGGGCAAGGTAATGGTCGAAGCCTGCCACAATAGTGCCGCTCAAGTCTCCAAACTCGAATTCGTAAGATAAATTGTTATCGAAACTCGCCTGGTAGGCCTTCTGGTCTAGATCGAACTTGCTGAGCAACGCGGTGTCAATCGCACTCGGATCTGCTCCAGGTACACCAAACAGTGCAGGCAGCGAGACGAAAGCGGCCGGAACTGCAGTTCGCATCCGCCAGTCGTTGTGCGCATATCGCGCTTTGCTATGGAAGGTGATGCCCGTTTCGAACTCATGCTCGAACTCATAGCCGGCGGTGGTCTGCCTGGTTTTGACGGAGTTGTGGTCTGCAAGTCCGGTGTAGGTATCCGGCGAGAAATGCCCAAGCGGGTTGTGGCGCCGCGATCCGTATTCCGGCACGACCGACCAGCTGTCTCCGACATCGTCCTTTTGAATTTCTGCGAAAAGAGTGAGGCTGGTTGTGTCTTCCGGCTTCCACGTCAACGAAGGCGCCACGTAGAAACGTCCCTGATCGACTTCGTCATAATTTGTGCCTGATCGGTTGGCCACACCGACGAAGCGATAGGCGAAATCATCGCCGATCGGGCCAGTGCTGTCGATGCCGGCCTCCATTCCTCCATAGCTGGAAAGACGGCCAAAGACCGTATTGCCTGGCTCGAAGCTCGGACGTTTGGTCACGGCATTGACCAGGCCCCCCGGCTCGTTGGACCCATAAAGATCGGAGGTCGGCCCCCGGAGAATATCGAGGCGCTCCAACCCGAAAGGTTCGGTCCGCCATGCCGCCCAGCCGAATGTGCGCAACGGCATGCCATCTCGATAGGTACCGACATTCTGGGTTTCAAAACCGCGGATCACGTACTGGTCGTAGCGATCATCGTTACCGTAGAGTCCGGTGGCGACACCTGGCGAATAGGCGATTGCTGCTTCGAGATCGGATACCCCCCGGTCGATCATCTGTCGCTGTGTCACGACGTTTACCGAACGTGGTGTCTTCTGAATATCGGCGGAGATACGGGTGGCCGTGGTGCTGGAATCCAGATTGTAGGAATCCTCACTCGACTGCCCGCCGCTTAGAATGATGGGCTGAAGGACGGTCGCGTCGTCAGAGCCAAACGCGCCGCTTGCCGTCTCCGACTGGCCGATAATCGTCACGCTGTTTCTGCTGGTGAACCGCCAGGTTAGTCCAGTCCCCGACAACAGCTTGGCGATCACTTCCGGCGCTGCGCCTTCTCCCCGGAAGCCATCTGTCCGCAACGATCGTGTGGCCGCAGCATCGTAGATAAGTTGCAAACCCGCCACGTCTGCAAAGCGGTTTAATGCCTGGGGCAGGGGCCCGGCTGCGATTTCGTACCGCACCGTCACGGCTCGCTCCTGAGCAGCGGCGATGCCGACGAAAGGAACCGCCAGAACCGGCAAACATACCGTCGTCGCAAGAAATACCGCCAGCCTGCGCGTGGAGCGGTGAGACGCCTCAAAGTGAGAACTCATGTAGACCCCCTGGACACATCTCTGACCGCTGACAACAGGCAGTCAGATGATTTCGCCGCCTAAGACGTTCGCCCAGAGAAAAACCGGAGTAGGGATATCAAGATTTTTCAAAAAAATTAGCGATGGATCAAAATCACGAGACTTCCCAGCCTTGTATCATTGAATCCAAAGGATTTTTCCAGCGCATCGATGACCTTGACGATGTCGCTGGTCTCAAACACGCCGCTAACGCGTCGCGCTCTGATGGACTCATCGACGATCCTTATCACTCCCTTGTGATAGCGGTTAAGTTCGTTGATGACCTCGCCGAGCGGCTGGTCGACGAAGATCAGTTTCCTCCGTCTCCATGCCGTTTCCGATGCCGCATCCACTTTCTCAATGGCACCAAGGTGTCCATCTTCGTAACGGACACGTTCATCCGGGCCGAGTTCGACGGATGCTCCGGCAGGCTTACCCGAAACAGCAACATGGCTTTCGATTACCGTCACGACACCGCCGCGGACATCGTTTCGAACACCATATACTGTGCCGAGCGCGGTTGCCTCACCCCCCTCGGACTCCACGATGAAAGGTCGGTGCTGGTCGGAAGTCACGGTGAACACAGCCTCACCCTTCTTAAGGTGGATCCTGCGCTCACCAGAAGAGTACGCAATCGTAATAGCCGTGCCGCTGTTCATTTCGGCTGTTGAGCCGTCCGGCAAAGCCAAGACCTGGAATTCGCCAACTGCCGTATAGCCATCGGCAAACAATCTCGATGGAACATCGAGGACGTAAGTGCCAAGGCCAAGGAGACAGAGAAACGTGAAGCCGGCCGCGACCGGTCGCAGGAAGTCACGCGCAGGCGGAGGCGGCGTTAGAACGGCCGGGGTTGGCTGAATCGCTCCTAGGTCCTGCCAAGTGCCGGCAATTTCTGAATAAGCGTCGCGGTGTCGATCTGAGGCCGCAAGCCAAGAACGGAATGCCACCTCATCCTCAACCGAGAGACGGCCGCCATCGCGCCGAAAGAACCATTCGGCCGCCTGTTCCAGCATATCCTTGTCGTTGAAATCCGTCATGAACAACGGTTCGCCTTGTAACGTCCAGAGATAATAAGACAACGAGTTAGTCCAATTAAAACAGAAGACGTCCTGGAGGAGCCTAACCCCAGGTCGGGTGCAAATTTAGTCATTCGCCTTCACGCGTCGAGCGCAGTGGACCGTTGCCGCTGCCAGGTGCTTCTCCACAGCACTGGTGCTGATCCTCATCCGATTGGCGATTTCGGCGTGGGACAACCCTTCGAAGCGCCGAAGAGCGAAGCACTCGCGGCATCGCGGCGGAAGTTCCGCAACGGCCTGTGCGAGAATTGCCAGTCGCTGCCGGCCGATGACCTCCCGCTCCGCATCCGGCCGGTCATCGGCAGCATCCAGGGTGACAGCGTCGATGAAAGTTTTCTGGAGGCGCACTCGATGGCGATGGTGATCAGTAACGAGATTCGAGAGTATGCGGTAGAGATAGGCTCGTGGATTGAACGGCAGGTCGTTGCCAGTTGCCACCAGCCGTAAACAAGCCTCTTGGACAAGTTCGTCCGCCACCGCATCGTCGCCAACCTTCCGTCGCGCATAGCGTCGGAGCTCTCCGTAGCATCGTTCGATGACACCCGCGAGGACCCCGTGGGGATCATTGCCGTCCGAGAGCACCGAATCCGTCATTTCCTGAACTGCCTGTACCACCGAAATATGGCCGATGCTCAACCTTCGCCATTCATTAGAGCGAATAGGTAGGCGTTTCAAGGCCACGCTTCTTCGAATATCACAGTCGAGCCTGGCATCGCCTCCAGGGGCTAAGCGGGGCGAGGGCCAGATACCAGAGAGCCGCAAGAACTCCTGGATTTCCATCTCGAGTCTTGAACATCCGCCTCGGCTAGGGAAGTTCAGCGGAATGTTGCCCTCGGAAAAAGGATCGTCGTCCCGAATAGCGGGGGATGCTACTCCCTCACCAGAACGCGCGGTTAGGGATATCGAGTTTTTAGACCCAAGGCATCTGAACGCTGGGAGGGTTGCTCGTCTCCGCTAAGGGAAAACGGTTTATGCTTTTACATAGACGGGGGGTGGTAATTCATGACCTAAGATAGCATTCTGACGGCCTTAGCTCAGGTAGTCTTGGCCGGTTTCACGCGGGTGACGCCACTTGAACCTCTCGACAATCCGCAAAACGAGGGGCTCCGCCGTCATGATTTACAAGACCTGGTGGCGATGGCCAACGACGAGAATTTGGCCACATTCAACAACCCCGAGGCAGAGAAGCATGCTAGCAGCGTACATTGACGAATTCATCATGTTTTGCGCTGGCCTTTGGATGACGGGGGTCGGATTTGGTTATCTGTGGCTATCGAGCAATCCGGCCCGTCGGCCGTCGGTCGTTCGTCATTTCAAGTGGATGGGTCCGCTGCTGCTCGTTATTGCGATCATTCTAGCCGTCGCCTCATGAGCCATACAGACGCAACGTCCCCACGTGCAATTGATGCAATGAACGGTGTTTTGGCCTGCGTGTCGTGCGGACGGGATGACACAGAATCCGTTTTCCGTTTCGGATCGTACATTCTCCGATGCGCCGCTTGCGGCGAAACTGTCGTCACAACATCCTTCATCGCCGTACTCGACACCGATCATCAATGCTCTGCCTTTGTCGACGCCGGTCCCGGACAACACCCTCAGCCGAAAGCGCTCGTCGCGCGGGGACCGCTCCGGCTGATTGCAACGACAATCATTGCCGCAGCAAGCGATGGAACTTTGGTCCGCCTGATTTTCGAGCCAACGGGCTGATCGATCGTGGAGACGGGCGCGGCTTGAGGTGACTGAGGATGTCATTGGACCGGCACTTTCCGCATTCCCTGGTTTTGTCGCGTCGAGGCCAGCAGCCGAAGCGCCACCAGGACGGCAAGATCAACATCAACTTCGTTGGATACAGCTTCGCCTCCCATGTTTCAGATCTTATTTTCAATCCCAAAGAGATTTTAGGTTCGAGTCCCTTCAAGAGCTTCAGTTCCGCGTCTTATCGTTGCTTTTTTCGAAATCGCTTCACGCGAGCGTGCGTGCCGCAGGTGGCCTCTGAGCACCAAAGCGGCCGCCCGCTTTTTGGTTTGTCAAGAAACAACCAGCCGCAACTGTCTCCTTTGCATTCCCGAACGAGGCGGCGGTGATTGCGGCCGGTGATCTGTCGCGGCTGCGAGAGCGGATTTTTGGCGGGGTGACAGCTTCGATTCTGGAGGAAAGCAAGTTCCCGGTGCTGATTGCCCGATAAAGCGTTGAACATCCAGTAGATCTTTGCCTGCCTCCCGTGAGGAAGGTATCGCGTTTCATTGCAGCGACAGGGACGTCGGCAATGCCTGCGGCCAGGGCATGTAGAGCGTCCCCCTATCAGAGGCGACCTTACCAATACGCACCTTGACTTCGATCTTGTCCTTGCAAGTCCGGTTTGCACACCTCAAAGCCGCGAGGCAGTTTGGACGGATTTGATCAAGATGAAGCCTGCGGTGATTGCTGGACGGGAAATTTGCTGGGTCTTCTCGCATCGTAGTGGGACGCGCTTGAAGCTTGAGTTTTCTTACTGCGCGATGCAGGCTCAAAACATGCGCGCGCACAACGGTGCTGTCGAACATCACTTCAACGCATGGCGCAATCGTAGCAAGTTCTTTACGTAGCTGGCGCACCTGGTTGATGAGTCTAGCCCATGAGTATGGGGCGGACCAGGGAGTTATGATCGCTGACGAACTCGAAGAAGGCTCTAACCCTTGGCGTTTTCCGGATGTCCGGATGGGCCAGAAGGTACCAGCCCCGGTTCAATTCCTCTACCGGAGGAAGCACCTGCACGAGGTCGTCATGCATTTGCGCAATCGTGGTTGGCAGCGGGGCTACGCCCAATCCCGACTTGACCGCGTGAAGTACACCCAAAACGCTGTTGTTCCGCGCACCGACTCTTGCAGTTGGAGCCACTGACGCACACCATTTTGCAGCCCGATGGTTGGCAAGCGCCCCGTCGAATCCGACAATGGCGTGTCGCTCAATGTCTGCTGCGGTATTCGGCGCGCCGTGATGCTGGACATAGGTCTGGCTCGCATATACCGCCCAGATGGATTCAGCGATCTTCCTGCCCACAAGATTTTCGTCCGAAGGCTCGCCCGAGCGCAAGGCGACATCGGCCTCTCCTTTGGAAAGGTCAAGGTAGCCATCGCTCATCACGAACTCGATTCGAATTTCCGGATATTTTAGTTGAAACTGCTCCAGCAGTTGCGATCCGTTGATGCGTGATACCAGCGGCTCGGGACAGGTCAGCCGGACAACACCGTTCAATTCGCTGACATAAAGCCGTGTCTGCCGCTCGATCGCGAGCGCCGCGTGCTCCAACTCTTCGGCCTTCGGCAGAAGCAGCTGCCCGAACTCCGTGAGCCGGTAGCCGCTGGCGTGCCTGTGGATCAGAGGCTGCCCTATCCGGCGTTCAAGCTCGACCATTCGGCGCTGCACCGTGGACTGGTTGACACCGGTTGCCTTGGCGGCAGCCGTCGTGCTGCCGTGACGGGCCACGGCAAGAAAGTACTTGAGATCGTTCCAATCGAACATGTTTTGTTATGCGCCTTTGCGGAGAGCCTTTGCAAGTCTGCGGCTCCCGGATTCCCGGGATCAGCCGTAGGGTGACTCACAGTCAGGGAGACAGGCGATGCACAAGGTTATGGATGCTCACAGAGCAATTGCCGGAACACAGCTGGGGGTGACCACGTCCGCCGGGATCACCGGTATGGCGAAGCTCACGGTCCTCCACAAACAGTTGACGGATGCACTCCCGACCGGAGGCATTCAGGAAATCCGGGTGATCATCGCCAGGCTCGAGCCCGGTGACAGCACCCCTTACCACTCCCATCGTTTTCCGGTCACGGTCTACATGCTCGAGGGGGTCTTCACCCTCGAGCTGGACGGCCGCGACCCGATCCCTATCGGAGCAGGCGAAGTTTTTGTCGAACCCTCAGGCGTGAGAATGACAGGCCGGAATCTCAGTTCCGACAGTCCGGCGGTGATGGTCCTGTTCTACGTCAGCGACCCCGAAACGCCGTTTGCCGATCCCGTCTAACTGGGGCACTGCCGGTTGCGGCCCGCAATGGGCTTAGGCTTGGGAGGCTCCGGCACTTAGCCAGGGCCGGACGCAGCCATGGCGGTCAACTCAGTCGGCCCTTGTCTCGACAACGGAGAATTCCGGCCGGCTCACACCCCCGGGGAATATCCACTTGGGTGCTTGCGGTCGTTGAGGCCAGTTCCGGGAACCAGGCATTAGCCGGCAACGGAATCACACTCGAATTTTCACCTGAAATCCGGGAGTTCCTGAGTTTCAAGGGATCAGAGCGAGATGGGGCATCTACCTTCATCGAGCTGCCTGCGGCGAAACCAGCCATTGGCTTCGAAAATCATGTCCGACCTTCCACTCTAGGAATTTCTCTGCGTTGTCGGAACAGCTGCCTTCAAGTGGATCATGCACCATGTCAAATTCATCATCAAACACGATTGCGAACAGAAAACAGTCGTCTCGATACTCGCCGCGCTCTACTCTTTGACTTCACAATGGCTTTTGAAACCAATCCTTCAAGCGGCCTGCTTTTCCAAGTTATTCCCCCGAAATCCTGCACCGAAGTATCGACGGACGTCACTTCCCAGCCGTTGTTGCGATGAGCGCCGACCCATTGATGAAAAGCAGGATAAGAATTCGCGATTCCTCGACCGGCCGGGGCTGATGAATCGCCCACAAGGATTGGAGGTAAGCTGCAACCTTCGTTACTCGCGCTGTAGCGGCTGGTCCGGGCTGTTTCTGGAGCTCCGACTCGACCGTTACCGCGTTCTTGGCGTCCTCTCCCGTTGACGAGCAGCGATCTTTGCCTGCTCCTCGGCCGCTAATCTGGCTGCTTCGGCCTTTTTCACCTTTTCCTGCTCCTCGGCAGCCCTCTTCAAGAGAGCGTTCGACAGAACATCTTCGTCCAACCAAGTCGGAAGAAACGAGTATTTCACTTCCTCGCGTATCAAGGCTTGCGAGATCTGAGAGAAGGTTTGAGCACCTCCGTAGAAGACGCGGCACTGTTCACGAAGTATCGCTGCAAAGAGCTGATCTAGATCGGCATATGGGGGTTTAGCGGCCAATTTCTTGCCATCTGTCACGGCGGCTACGCTGCGCAGCATCTCCTCGTGCACTACGAGTTCGCCACTGACCATGAGGCAAAGATCACCCTTGGCTGTCGGCAGCTCCATCGCACCGTAACCCTGACGCGTTCCTGCGGCTACACCGTCTCCAATTGAACGGACCAGTCCCTCGGTTTCTGCCTGTCTCGCAGCAAGCGCTGGATAGTTGATGCCCTGAAAGAGACGAAGCCTTTTCGCTTCGACTGCGTCTATGAAGTTGATGGCAAAACTCGGCTTCGATTCCAGGAACGTCTTTCGGTTAAGCAAGAGAATATCATTATTGAGGGCGGTTTCTGCCTTGCAGACCGACACGTCTATGGAGGTCACCCCGTGGGACGTGAGGGTTCCTTTCAACTCGTGCCTGAAGGTCGGTGTGTTCTCTCTCCCAATCACACAGATTGCAGCTGTTCCGCACGATGGACGTACGCCGCTCGAACGTGCCTTCGACAAAGCCCTCGACCACGGGGACGCGCGTGGGTTCGCGATCGACAAGTCGGCTGGAAACGCGGGAGAGCTCGCAACTCACGCACAGCAGAAGCTCGGGATGGGATGGCAGGATCTCACTTGGTCGAGTTCCGCCGCGGTCGATCGCGACCGCGATTACTTGGAAGCTTGGTACAGTTCCCTTGACGAGGTCGAGTTGAGGCTTGTGGCACCGGACGGCGATCGAACCGATGCTCACGGACAAACAGCGCGGTGCGCGCGACGCTCGGCGGTAACTTGGTGCGCCTCGATCTCACCGAAACCCATCGGTACAACGGTGACAGCCGGCTGGTGATATCGATAGACAAGGGATCCAGGCCGAATCAGGATGGACGGTGGAGGCTACAGCATACCGGGCGGAAGCTGCGCAGCCCAGGCGGACTGCTTAGCATCTGGTACGAAGACCAGCGCGGAAACCAGGTGCGCTTCGATGCTGCATCACTGGAGGGTTCCCTTTCTGTCCCCGCGACGGCCGAATACGTCGTGTCCGTGGCGGCCTGTACTTCCGACGAGGAACTGACACTCGCTCCCTTCACTTCACGAGGACGAACGCGTGACGATCGCATGAAGCCGGATCTGTGTGCGCCCGGCGTTTTCGTTCGATCGGCCCTGGCTTCGCGGCAGATCATGAAGAAGGCATCGAGATGAGCGGAACAAGCGTGGCGGCTCCACACGTAACCGGCGCCATCGCGCTGGTCATGTCTCGAATGGAGAGGCTCGGGCGACCACAACCAAACGCTTTGTACAATCAGAGCCGTTTAAGGGCGACAGCCCGGAGCAACGGCATCTACCATACCGGCTTCGGTAGCGGACTGCTCGATGTCGAAGCCTTCCTCGCCGACGCAGTTCCCTGAAAAGCGCCGCCACCTTGGAGGAGCCATAAACCTCGCCGCAGCATCCGTCTTGCAGACGTGCCATACGCTTGTTGCAGATTCCGATGATTTACCGGACGGCGATCCGAGCTAAGATCGGACGCGGTTCCGAGAATTAGCCGGGCATGATTCCGATTAAATACCGGACAGTTTTTAGCAGAGGTAGTGCGTCTGGGTCAGCAACCTTGGCCTGCATTTCCTTTTGGCATTGGGAGATGTGAATGCCGAAGGGACGAAGGCTGACCATGAGACAATCGAGACATTTGCTTCGACTGAGAGCGTCCGCGATATTGCCGATAGGCTTGGCATTCCCTCTGGTTTTTGTCATTCGATTGCATTACATTGCGCGTAACAGAGGAAATCGCTTATGGCCGCTAATGCTCTCGTTCAAACCCGCATTGACGCCGAGGTCCGGGATCGCGCGTCCGCCGTGCTCGAAAGCATGGGGCTGACAGTGTCCGATGCAGTTCGGATCCTGCTGACTCGAACTGCCAACGAAGGCTCCCTACCGCTTGAGTTGGTTACCAGCAGCGAAGGACATGATGCCTGGTTTCGGGCCAAGGTGTTGGAGGCGTTGAGCGACACGCGGCCCGACATCCCGGACAATGAGGCCGAGGCGCATTTCGCGGAGCGTCGAGCAGCGGCCCGGCGCAGATCACGCGACCTGAAAACGTGAAGCTCGTCTGGTCCGCCTTCGCGCTTTCTGACCGCGACGATATCTTCACGCACATTGAGGCCGATAATCCTGTCGCCGCGATCACGGTCGATGAACGGATCGTGGCTGCGGCTCGTTGACTTCAGGACTTCCCTGAAAGCGGTCGTCCCGGTCGGATTGTGGGGACACGCGAACTGGTAGTTTCCGGCACGCCTTATGTTGCCGCCATACAGTGACAGAGACGACAGTCCGCGTACTGCGTGTCCTCCATGGGGCGCAGCGATGGCCGGATGCTCTTCCCGAAGATTGACGTCTCAGGGCAGCAATTCCCCCATCATCTTGGGAGCACTTGGAAATCCGTATTGATTGCAAGAACGTTTATTTGTCACTGCTTAGCACTACTTTGGCAGATTAATCCTCGGTTAACGATGATCGGCGATCTTTCGCACTTCAACAGGGGTGCGAAGGATGGCAGAGCAGGATGTTGCGCTGACGGAATGGCTGAAGCCGTTTGTTGAGA
>NZ_PVBL01000046.1:0-23818 GCF_002968555.1 Neorhizobium sp. T6_25 | reverse complement strand
GGGCTTGCCTGTGTGCTCGGCGGACTGGCACCGCCGTCGCTGCTGATCCTCGACGAGCCGACCAACCATTTGGATATCGATTCCATCGCCGCGGTCGAGGCCGGATTGCGCGCCTATGACGGCGCGCTGCTGGTCGTCAGCCATGACGAGGTGTTTCTCGAGGCGATCGGCATCACCCGCCGGCTGGAACTGGGTTAGAGCCGGTCAGGCGGCCGGCGAACCGGTCAGCGCCTCGGTCGTCACCAGATTGACGCCGGCCTTTGCGAACTGGGCATTGTAGCGGCGGATGATGGCGGCGGCGCTCTCCTGCGGCTGGTCGAGCGTGCTGTGGGCGTCGGAAACCACCGTCACCTTCAGCCCGGCCGCGATCGCGCCCTGCACCGTGCCGGCGATGCAGAAATCCGTCTGGGCACCGAGGATCACCACCGCGGGAGCGCCCTGGCTTTCGATCCATGCGCCAAGTTCAGGGTTGCTGAAGGAGTCGCGGACGGTTTTGGAGAAGGTCGGCTCGTCGTCGCGCTGGCCGAGCCTCGGCCAGACGGGCCATCCCGGCTCTCCCGGCGCCAACGGATCGCCCTGCGGCCCATCATGGCGCACGAAGGCAATCGCCCGGCCTTCGCGCCGCGCCCACTCGATCACCTTTCGGGCCCGCTCAGTCAAGAGATCCGCCTCGTGTAGAGGCGGCTCGACAAGGCAGTCGAACATGTTGGTCTGCAGGTCGATGACGATGACCGGCGCTTTTTCCGCTGATGGACTGGACATGGGTGGCCTCCATTCAAGACACGGAAATTGCCCGATTCCGTCCGGATTTCAACCCATATCTTCGCGCTGAGGGCCCGATCACCCGCGGCATAGGTCAACTGGCCGCTCGGCTGAGAAAGGGCGGCTCGATCGCCGCCCTTTCTCATTCGTGATCTGGCGATCAGCGGCAGACGCGGGTGGTCTTGACGACGACACGGCCGTGGTAGCGGGTCTTCACCTTCTTGACCATGCAGTCACGATGGCGGGGACGATACGGACGATAGGCTTCGCGGACGGTGTGACGCGGGGCGATCCGCTCATCGGTGGTAATAGTGACGCTCGCGGCGTGCGACGGGCCGGCCACCGAGAGAATGGAAGAAATGGCCAGGGCCGATGCGAGAAGCAGGTTCTTCATTGGGGTGTTTCCTCAAGCTTTTGCGCGACATGAACGCGGATCAAGGAAGGGGGTTCCATTGAAGCCATGGGACTGAAGTCCTATGTCGGACTTTGACCTGAGCGGTTCCCAGCCCGACGGTTGCCTTCGGTAGTGCCGATCAAACCGGAAAACAATCCTATCTCAGCAGCCCCTGTCCGCCGTCCACATAGATCGGGGTGCCGGTCACATGCCGGGAGCGGTTGGAGGCGAGGAAAGCGATGACTTCGGCGACGTCCTCGCTTTTTCCCGGCCTGCCGTCGCTGATCGGGACCTGGCCCGCCGGCCATTCCACCGGAATTGCAGTTTCCTGCGCGTGGCGGAGCTTGGTGTTGTCGCCGATATTGGTCTCGATCTCGCCGGGGCAGACGGCGTTGACGCGGATGTGGTGTTTGCCGAGTTCCAGCGCCAGCTGCTGCACCATCGCTACCTGCGCGGCTTTCGTGGCGGTATAGGCGGTGGCGCCAGGTGTCGTGAAGGTGCGGTTGCCGTTGATCGAGGAGACGACGATGATCGAGCCTGCCCCCTGCGCCTTCAGATGCGGCACGGTGAGATGCAGCGTCAGATAGGTGCCGCGCAGGTTGACGGCGATCGTCCTGTCGAACTCTTCCGGCTTCAGGTCATCGATCGGCGCCCAGACGCCGTTGATGCCGGCATTGGCGACGACGATGTCGAGCCGCCCGAATTTTCCGGCAAGCTGATCGACCGCCACGCGCATCCGGTTCTCGTCGGAAACGTCGGCTTCGAGCACCAGCGCTTCTGCGCCGGCCTTCTCGATCTCTTGGGCCGTTTTGTCGATGTCGGTTCTCGTATGGCCGAGCAGGGCGACCTTTGCGCCTTCCGCCGCGAGTTTCATCGCCGCCGCCTTGCCGATGCCCGAACCTGCCCCGGTTACCAGAGCCACCTGATTCTGAAGTTCCATGAGCCCATCCTGTCGTCACATCGCGGCTTCTGCCGTGCGAAAACGAACGGCAAGGGATGGCGCAAGGTTCCCGGGATCAGGATGGATATCGCTCGTTGAGGATGCGCAGGCCTTCCGCAAATTTCGAACCGTCGCCGCCCATCTGGCGCATTTGTGCAAGATTGTCGGTGAGGTCTGCGCGCTTCACGGGTCGGGCGAGCGGGTTTTCGATCGAGCGGCGGACGAAGGCGAAATATTCCTCGCCGTCGCGTTTGCTCATCGCGTCCACGGCATCGACGACGGCTTCGGAAAAGCCTTCTTCGCGCAGCCGCTCAAATGTCCAGCCGGGACCTTTCTCGACCACGTCATGCAGCCAGGCAACCTGTTTTTCGTCCTCGCCAGCCACGGTTTCGGCGACGCGCCTGACATGGTCGATGAACGGACCGCCGGTTTTCGACGATTGTCCTTGATGGGCCTGCGTCGCGATGGCAATCGCCTTGTCGATCAGTTCCGACATTTGTCTGTCTCCCGTCCGCTCGGGGGCACTCTATAGGCTCCGCGCCTGACGACAATGCGTCAGTTGCGATCTTCTTCGAACTGAGGGACAGGAAGCGGGCTCAGCCAGTTCTCCCGCCGCTTCACCCATATCTCGTAGACCGGTTCGAGATCGGTCGGCGCCATGTCGAGCGATCCGACGCGAATCTCGATCTCGTCGCCGTCGCTCTCGTTGAAGACGCGCGAACCGCATTCGGGGCAGAAGCCGCGGCCATGGAAATACTTGACCTCGCCGGTGCTCTCAAAGCCATGCCGCGGCCAGATGCCGAACGTGACGAAGCTCGAGCCGCTTTCCTTGCGGCAATCGGCGCAATGGCAAAGCCCGATCCTGAGCGGCGCATCCTTCACCGAATACCGCACGCTTCCGCAAAGGCAGCTTCCAGACCGGATGATCATCCTTCTCCTCCTTCTTCCTCGCCCGGGAAATGCAGTTAGGGCAGGGGAGGATGAAGGGAAGAGATCAGGCGGGTTCAGGTGCCGGGTCGATGGCGCTGACCACGCGCGAGACGATTTCATTCATCGTCGCCTCGTCCAGCGTCTCGATATATTGCGCGGTTTTCTGCTGGATGCGGGCGGGAACGTCGAAGCTGCGAACCTGGTTGCAAACGGCGACACCGGTCGTGTCATGGCCGGAGATCGCCACCGCAAGACCGACATCGCGGATAACGGCCCCACCGGTGGTGATGGGCACCGTCATGCTGACGCCCAGGCTGTTGATCTTGATCGGCGTGACGACGACGAAACGATGCCGGTTCTTCATTTCCTGGCCGGCGACGGGGTTTGCGTCGATCCAGTAGACATCGCCGCGCCGCGGCAGGTTGCTGCGGATCATCAGATCTCGTGCCCTATCGGATCGCCTTCCTGAGCATCGGCGACCGCGGTATTCAGCGTCGCCATGGCCTCGCTCCCCTTCAGCAATTCGCTGAGGGTGTAACGCTTGCGGCCGCTCTCGACGGGACGGGCGATCAATTCACCATTGGCGACGTCGAGCGTGAGTTGATCGCCGACTTCGGTATGCATCAGCTTCAACAGGGTCGGCGGGATGGTAATCACCGCGGCACCGCCTTGGCGTCGGATCTTGGTGGTGACCGGCATGTTTGCTCCTGAAAGTGCTACATATGTGGCATGTTCGCGCGCGGCAGCAAGGTCGAAGTGGGTTTTACGCGTCGCCGGGCCGCTCGATGGCGGCACGGGATCCCAGATGGAACCGAATGGCTCGGCCGGCGTTCGAAGCGAGCATTCAGATGGATCGTCGCCATGCGCTCATTTTTCGTCTCCGCCGCGTTTATCGCCGCCGCTTTTTCGCCGGGCTCGGCTCTGGCGGCCGAGGGGGACTTCCTGAAAACACTTGCCGGCAAATGGAGCGGCAAGGGCACGGTTCTGACCCGCATCGGGGCAAGCCCCATCAACGTCACCTGCAGCTTCATCTCGACGGCCGGGGCGGCTACCCTGTCGATGCAGGGAAACTGCCGCGGCCTGCTGGTCATCCGGCGCAGCATATCGGCCGACCTGCAGGCTTCGCAAAACGGTTATAGCGGCACCTATCTCGGACCGTCCGGCCAGCCTTCGGTGCTTTCCGGCAATCGCCGCGGCAATGCGATCAATCTCGGCGTCCGCTGGGCGAGGGTGATCAACGGGGATCGCGTCGCCAACATGACGATCGAGAAGATCGGCGACGACCGCCTCAGGCTTCAAACGGTCGACAAGGATCTTTCGAGCGGCAAATCGGTGGTGACCAGCCGCATCGACCTCAGCCGGTAATCATCCGACGTCGGCGGATTCGTTCATTCCACCTGACCGAGCTTGCCGGGGTTCATGATGCCTTTCGGGTCGATCGCCGTCTTGATGGCGTTCATCATGTCGACGGCGTCGCCGTGTTCGCGGCGCAGATATTTGAGCTTGGAAATGCCGATCCCGTGCTCGCCGCTGAACGTGCCACCCATGTCCATGGCGCGCTGATAGAGCCGTTCGGCCAGGCGTTCCGCTTCGGCCAGTTCTTCCGGGATCTCCGGCTTGATCAGGTAACCGACATGGAAATTGCCGTCGCCCACATGGCCGATGATCTTGCCCATGACGAAGGACTTGTCGATGTCCTCGCGGGCGGCAAGCACCGCTTCGGCAAGCCGCGAGATCGGCACGCAGACGTCTGTTGTAAACGCCTTGCAGCCGGGGCGCAGCATCTGGTTGGAATAGATCGTTTCATGGCGGGCCTTCCACAGCCGCTCGCGGTCCTCGGTGCGGGTCGACCATTGGAAGTCCGAGCCGCCGAACTCGCCGGCTATTTCGCGCACCGTGTTCGATTGCTCTTCCACCCAGCGCGGGCTGCCATGGAATTCCAGGAACAGGGTCGGTGCGAGCTTCAGGGTCAGGCCCGCATGCCGGTTGGCGGCCTCGACCGCCACTTCGTCTAGGAATTCGATCCGGGCGACCGGGATTCCGCTCTGGATGGTCGCGACGACGGCTTCCACCGCGCCGCGCATCGTCTCGAAGGCGCAGACGGCAGACGCGATGGTTTCCGGGATCGGGTGCAGCCTGACGGTGACCTCGGTGATGACGCCGAGCGTGCCTTCGGCGCCGACATAAAGCTTGGTCAGGTCGTAGCCGGTGGAAGACTTCTTCGTCCGCCGGCCGGTGGTGATGATCTTGCCCTGCGGCGTGACGACACGCAGCGCCAGCACGTTTTCGCGCATCGTGCCGTAGCGCACCGCCGTGGTGCCGGAGGCGCGCGTCGAGGCCATGCCGCCGAGCGAAGCGTCGGCGCCGGGATCGATGGGGAAGAACAGGCCGGTGTCGCGGATATGGGCGTTGAGCTGCTTGCGGGTGACGCCGGCCTCGACCTGCACGTCGAAATCCTCGTGGTTGACCGCGACGATCTTGTTCATGCGGGTGAGATCGAGCGAGATGCCGCCCTTCAGCGGGATCGTGTGGCCTTCCATCGACGAGCCTGCCGCGAACGGGGTCACTGCAATACCGCCCTCGAAACAGGCTGAGACGACGCGCGCCACCTCGCCCTCGTTCTCGGCATAGACCACCGCATCCGGCAGCCGCGTCGGCTGCCGGGACATGTCGTGGCCGTGGTGCTCGCGCACCGCTTCGGTGGTCGAAAGCCGGTCGCCGAAGTGGAGTTTCAGGGTGTCGAAGGTGGATTGCAGAGAGGTCATTTTTTCTCACCCGTCAGCATGCGGTGGTAGCGCGAACGGGCAATTTCCTGCGTCGTGATGAATTCGAGGAGGACCGGCACGCCCTTTTGCGTCTGCTCGATGCCGCGCTTGATCGCCGGAATGATCTCGCTCGGCTCGGTGACGCGTTCGCCGTAACCGCCGAGCGCCCGGGCAAAGGCGGCGTAGTCGCCGGAAATGTCGGTCGAGCGGTATTTCTCCGTCGAAACCTTCATGATCGGCAGCTCCATCGCCATCGAGAAATTGTTGAGCAGGATCGACAGGATCGGCAGGCGCTCGCGCACCGCGGTTTCGAAATCCATGCCGGTAAAGCCGATCGCCGCATCGCCCCAGACATTGATGCAGAGCTTGTCCGGATGCATCAGCTTGGCGCCCATGGCAAGGCCCAGGCCATACCCGAGCTGGGTCGTCTTGCCCCAGCCGATATAGGTGAGCGGCTTTACCGACTTCCAGAACGGTGAAAGCTGGTCGCGCGGGCTCCCGGCGTCATGGGTGATGATGGTGTTTTCGATATCGACGGTGTGCTGCAGGTCCCAGAGCACGCGATAGGGCGACAGCGGCTTGCTGTCGGAGGTGAGCTTCGGCATCCATTCGGAAAGCCATTCCTCCTGCACCTTGGCGATTTCGGCAGCGATTTCCGCATGGTCGCGCCGAGAAACCTTGCGGGCTTCGAGTTCGGCAAGCACCGCGTCGAGCGTCAGCGCCGCATCCCCGACCAGCGCCACCTTGGCTTCGATGTCCTTGTTGACGTGGTCGGGATCAAGCGTCGCGTGGATGACCGTCTTGTCGAGCGGCATCTGCACGCCGAAGGCGGTTTCGGTGAAGGAGCAACCGATGCCGAAGACCAGGTCGGAACTATCGAGGAAATGGCGCAGGGTCTTGGAGATCGCCGCCCCGCCGGCGCCGACCGACAGCGGGTGGGTTTCCGGAAACGCGCTCTTGCCTTCGAGGCTGGTGGAAACCGGGATCGCCAGCAGCTCTGCGAGCTGTTTCAGCTGCGGCCAGGCCTGTGCGTAATGAATGCCCTGGCCGGCATAGAGGATCGGCCGCTTGGCGGCGAGCAGCAGGTCCACGGCGTTGCGCACCGCGATCGGGTCCGGCCCGTAGCGGGTGGAAAGAACCGGCCGGTAGTTCAGCGGTTCCGGCACCTCGTCCTGCCATATGTCGTTCGGTATTTCGACCAGAACCGGGCCGCCGCGGCCATTGCGCAATTTGGAGAACGCGCGGCGGAAAATGTTCGGGATCTCGGCGGCCGAGGTGATCGGCTCGGCGGACTTGGTGATGTCGCGCATCGAGCGGGTCGCATTGTAGTTCGGGTCGACATGCGCCACACGGCGCTCGTAGCCCATCGGCAGCACCAGCAGCGGCACGGATTCCGAATATGCCTGGGCGATGCCGCCATAGGCGTTTTCCGTGCCCGGTCCGAGCTGCATGGCAAAGACGCCGATCGTCTTGCCGGACGAGAGGCGCGACATGGCGTCGGCCATATGCAGGCCGTGGCGCTCCTGGCGCACGATGATCGGGCGGATATCACCCATGGCCGCATGTTCGAGGACGTGGTTCACGGGGTAACCGCAAATGATCTCGATTCCCTCGCGCTTCAGGATTTCGACGATGGCGTCGGCAACTTTCATGGGTTTCTCCTCCCCTGAGACATGGTCGATTAGAGGTGCGGTTGGAAATCTTGCGCGGTCCAGGCGCCGGGATGGCGCACGGGCGCGCGGCGGGCCTCTTCGGTGTTCAATAGCCCGCTCTGGCCGAGCGTGATGCGGTATTCCTCGATGAAGGCCTGCGCCATATGGGCGGCGCCACGGTCTCCGAGTGCCGCAAGGCCGAGCATGAAGGCGCGGCCGGCAAAGGAGGAATGGGCGCCACAGGCAATTGCGCGCGCCATGTCGACGCCGGAGACGACGCCGCTGTCGAACAGCACCGTAGCACGGGTGCCCACGGTTCGGGCAATTTCCGGCAGGACGTCAATGGTCGCGGGCGCCGCATCGAACTGGCGGCCGCCATGGTTGGAAACGACCACGCCGTTCAAGCCGAGTTCCAGTGCCTTTTCGGCATCAGCCGGGTGCATCACGCCCTTGACCATCATCGGTCCGGTCCACTTGTCACGCAGGCGGGCGATCTGCTCCCATGGGAAGCCGCCGCCGATATGTTTCTGCACGAAGGCGGAGGTGGTGACGCGGTCCGGCGCGCCGGCAAAACCTGCCATGTTGGCGAAGGTCGGCATGCCCTTGCGGCGGATCGCATCCAGCCAGAAAGGAGCCATCGCCGCTGCGATCATCGTCTTCGGCGTCAGCTTGAAAGGCATGGTGAGGCCGTTGCGAAGATCGCGCGGGCGCTTGGCGCGCACCGGCACATCGAGCGTCGCGACCAGCACCTTGGCGCCGGCAATGCGGGCGCGATCAGTCATTTCGAGACTGTATTGATGATTGTTCGGCGCCATTGGGTAGAGCTGGAACCAAGTGACATCCGGCGCCCATGCCACGACTTTTTCGATCGTCGCGCAGGCGAGCGTGCCGACCAGATAGGGGATGTTGTGGGCCTGGGCGGCCTTGGCGAACTGTTCGGTGGCGCCTGGCCACATCATGCCGTCGAAGCCGATCGGCGAGATGCCGATCGGGGCAGCATAACGGTGGCCGAAGAGCTCCACCGAGGTATCGACGGTGGACACGTCCAGGCCATAGCGCGGCACGATCTCGACCGCCTGCAGGGCGGTCCGGTTGCGGTTGAGGCCGGTCTCGTCGCCGGCGCCGCCCTGGAGGAATTCGTAGGCGAAACGGGGAATGCGCCATTTCGCCCGTTTCTCCAGATCGCCGACCATCGGATAACGCCGGCGGAGTTCCTCCAGCGTCTCTGTTGTCCTTGTGTCCTTCCTGGCTCCCCCCATGTCCGGCGCCTCCTAGTAGGAAACCATGACTTCGATCATGGCCTGCTGGCCGCTCCTGGTTGCGGCCAGTGCCCGCTGCAGCGCCGCCGGCAGGTCGGCGCCGGTCTCGACGCGTTCGGCATGGGCGCCATGGGCGCGGGCGACGGCCGCGTAGTCCGGAGCCGGATCGAGCGCGGTGATCGGCATGGTGTTGGCGGTCGCAGCACTTCCGTCCGGATACATGTAGAGCGTCGAGCGGCGCACGGCGTTCCAGATGCCGTTGTTGAAGACGACCGTCAGCAGCGGCAGTTTCAGCGCAGTCGCCGTCTGGTGGCAGGCGACCGGATTGGCGAACATGTAGGAACCGTCGCCGATCGTGGCGATCACCTGCCGGCTGCGGTCCCCGAGCTGGGCACCGAGCGCTGCCGTCAGGCCGAAGCCGAGACCGCCGGACAGCGGCGTCGAGAAGTAGGATTTCGGGTATTTGAAGCTCATGACCGAGGGATCGATGCCGAGTTCGTTCACGACAGTCGTCCTGTCGTCCAGGACATCGGAGATGCAGCGGCTGACATAGGCTGGCGTCATCGGCGAACCGTCGCCCATGGCGGCGCGTTTGTCGGCGGCCTCGGCCTGGGCCACCTTGATCTTCGCCCATTTTTCGCGGCGCTCGGAGAAGGTTTCCGAAACCGGCACGCGCTCGGCCATCGCCGCGGCAAGCGCCGCGATCGTCTTGTTGATGCCGCCAGCAAGCGCGATGTCGATCGGAAAACTGCGGATCGGTACGCGGCCATGCTGCGGATCCGGACCGATGGCGATGACCTTGGCGCCTTCGGCTATGTCCGTATGGTCTGAGATCCAGGGCACCGCGGCATTGATCACGACCACGACATCGGCTTCCTTCAGGACCTGGGTCGAGTCGCGGCCGATCATCATCGGGTGGTCGCTCGGTAGCGCCAGGCGGGTTGCCCACATCTCGATTGTCGGCAGCGCGAACTTCTCGACGAAGCCGGCGAGCGGCTCGAAATCCGGAGCGAGTTCCGGGCTCTGGGTGATGATCAGCGGGTTTTTTGCCTTGGCGAGCAGGTCGGCAGCCTGAGCGACCAATTCCGGGTCGGCCGGGCCGTAGGTGGTCGGGGTGACCGTCGAGCGGTGGCTGATCTCGACTTCCGCACCTTCGGCCAGCGCCTCGCGCGGCAGGCTCAGATAGACCGGGCCCCGCGGCTCGCTCATGGCGATGCTCATGGCGCGGTCGATGACGATGCCCGCCTGTTCCGGGTAACGCAGTTCATAGTCCCATTTGACCACTTCGCGGACCATGCCGCCCTGGTCGAACATTTCCTGGCCCCAGTGGATCGGCGAGGAACGCGAGCCGAAACGGCCATGTTCGGTAATCGGCGTACGGCCGGAGAACATCATCACCGGCACGTTTTCTGATCGGGCGTTGATCAGGCCCATGACCGAATTGGCAAGCCCGACATTGACGTGGACGATGACGCCGGCCGGTCTTGATGTCATCAGATAATAGCCGTGCGCCATGCCGACCGCGACACCCTCATGCGGGATGACCAGTGCTTCCGGCATCTTCAGGCCGGTTTCGGACTGGCGGGCAAAGGCCTCGATGATCGACGGGAAATCGGTGCCGCCATTGGCGAACAGGACATCGATGCCGGCGGCCTTCATGTGGGTCAGGACAGCTTCGGCGGCGAAGGTGCCGGTCGGTTTTTCGTGTTTCATGCTGCAATCCTTGTGGAAATTCTTGAAAACCCGCCGGGAACTCGTCCTCAGGTAATGCTGATCGTCTTGGTGACCATGTAGGCATCGACGCCCTCGATCCCGACTTCGGAACCGTGGCCGCTGGCCTTCACCCCGCCGAACGGCGTTTCCGGCATGGATATATTGAAGGAGTTGATGCCGACCATGCCCGCTTCCAGCGCGTCGGAAAGTTTTGCGATGGTCTTGTGCGAATTCGAGAAGGCATAGGCCGCAAGGCCGTAGGGCAGTTCGTTCGCCTTGGTGACCGCATCGTCGAAATCCGAGAAGCGGTTGAGCACGGCGACCGGGCCGAATGGCTCCTCGCTCATGACCCGCGCATCGCTCGGCACGTCGGCAAGAACCGTCGGGGCATAGAAAAAGCCCTCGTTGTTGATGCGATGGCCGCCCGCGAGCAGCTTGGCGCCCTTGGCGGTGGCATCCTGCACCAGCGCCTCGATTGCGTCACGCCGGCGGCCGTGGACCAGTGGTCCCATGCCGGTCGCCGGATCGAGGCCGTCGCCGATCGTGATCTTCGCGGCACGCTCCGCAAAGCCGGCGCAGAAGGCGTCATAGGACTTGTCCTGGACATAGAAACGGGTTGGCGAAACGCAGACCTGGCCGCCGTTGCGATATTTGCGCTGTACCGACATGTCGAGCGCCGCGGTCTGGTCGGCGTCGTCGAAAACGAGCACCGGTGCATGGCCGCCGAGTTCCATCGTGGTGCGCTTCAGGCTTTCCGAAGCCAACCGAATGAGGTGCTGACCGACCGGGACCGAGCCGGTAAACGAGATCTTGCGGATGATCGGCGAGGCGAGCAGGTGGCGCGAGATGAAATCAGGCACGCCGTAGACGACGGCGATGACGCCGGCCGGGACGCCCGCATCGATAAGGCACTGGGCGACGGCGGCGGCAGACGCCGGTGCCTCTTCGCCGGGTTTGTAGATCATCGTGCAGCCGGCAGCGAGCGCCGAACCCATCTTGCGGGCGGCGTTGCCGACCGGGAAATTCCACGCCGAAAAACCGGCGGTCGGGCCGACCGGTTCCTTGACCACCTGAAAGCGGGTTTCGCCGATCCGCCCGGGAATGACGCGGCCGTAGGTGCGGCGGCCTTCCTCGGCGAACCACTCCATTTCTTCCGTGGCGAAATGGGTCTCCAGCCGCGCTTCGGCGATCGGCTTGCCCATTTCGAGTGTTGCAAGTGTGGCGATCTCGTCCTGTCGGTCGTGCATCAGCTGTGCAGCGCGCTTCAGGATGCGGCCGCGTTCGCGCGGGCTCGTCGCGCGCCACAGCGGAAAGGCGCGTTTGGCGGCTGCGAGCGCCCGGTCGAGATCCTGTGCCGTCGCATGCGGCACCACGCCGATCGCTTTTTCGGTCGCCGGGTTGATCAGCGGCTGCGTCTTGCGGTCGCCATTCTCCAGCCAGGCGCCGTCGATCAGGAGACGCGCGGACTGGTAAGCGTCGGACGAGCGGGCTGGATTGGTCGCGATGGTCATGGTCGTCTCCTCCGATTTCATTAGACGAGTGCGTTTGGCATTCGTCAATTTCGGGCTTTTCTCAAACCCGGCGTCCTCGTCCACTGCAAGGGGATAAAGCAGGGAGCCTGATATTGTCAATTCCGACTTTACGTCGCCTCAAATAGCCACCGTACCGCCATCGATCGGGATTACCGCTCCGGTCATGAAACTCGATGCCTTCGATGCCAAAAGCAGGGCGAGACCCATGATCTCGTCCGTCTCGGCGATGCGACCGAGCGGCACGGTGTCGGCGAAGGCCTTTTCCACCTCCGGCTCGCGGATGCGGCCGCCGGCGATATTGGTGCGGAACGGGCCCGGCGCGATGCCGTTGACGAGCACGTTATAGGGCGCCAGCTCCCAGGAGGCCTGCTTGACGAGGTTGACGACGGCGCCTTTGCTGGACGCATAGGCGTAACCGGTCATTGGATCACCCCGCATGCCGGCAATCGAGGCGATCGCGACGATGCGGCCGCTTTTCTGCTTCTTCATGTGCTTTGCGGCGGACTGGATGGCGACGAAGGTGGCGGTGAGGTTCACGTCCACCACCCGGTTCCACAGATCGTCACTGACATTCTCGATGGCGCCCGCCTCGGTACGGGAATTCGGGCCGCCGCTGATGCCGGCATTGGCAACGAGGATATCGAGGTGTCCGCGCTTTTGCGCAATGCCGTCGATGGTGTTGCGCAGGCTCGCGCTGTCGGAGACGTCGACCCGATGACTCTCGGCGGAAAAACCCTGGCCGTTCAGCCATTGATAGGCGGCGGCAAGCGCCTCGGCGTCGAGATCGAGCAACGCCACATGCGCACCGTTGGCCGCCAGCGTCTTGGTGATGGCAAGTCCCAGGCCGCTCGCGGCGCCCGTCACGATCGCTACCTGGCCTTTGAGATCGAAGAGTTCTTCGGCCTGCATTTTTGTCCTCCCTATAGTCTCGCGGGCGCCGTGGCAGCCCCTCACCCCGCCTCCGTACGCTCGGCGACCCTCTCCCCGCACGCGGGGCGAGGGCGAGCGGCGACGGTGCGGTATATACCTTCTCCCCGTCAGAACGGGGAGCAGGTGGCGGCAGCCGGATGAGGGGTGGACGAATGATCGCCCGCGCCTGGTCGAGCGAAATCACCCCTCCATTCAGCCCCAACCTTGTATGCAATTTCCCAAGATGCAAGTTACAAATTTGCTATTATCAATCAAAATTTGACAGAATCATATTGACGCTCCCCAAAAGGTTATACAGATTGCCGCCATTCGCGGGTGCCGAGGAGCGCCCGCCTTAACGGTTGTCAGGTCCCGGGGAGGGTGAAACACCGATGAGCTTTACCGAAAACTTTGAAACCGTCACCGGAACGAGGATCCGGCTTATGCGGGGGGGCAGGGGCGCTCCGCTGCTGTTCCTGCATGGTGCAAGCGGCGCCTCGCGCTGGCTGCCCTTCATGGACAAGCTCTCCGAAACCCACGAGGTGATCGTGCCGGAACATCCGGGTTTCGGCGCCTCCGACAGTCCCGAATGGCTGGACAACATTTCCGACCTCGCCTTCTTTTATCTGGATGTCATCGACCATCTCGGCCTTGCAAAGGTCAACCTCGTCGGCACGTCGATCGGGGGCTGGCTGGCGGCCGAGATCGCCATCCGTAATGCGGCAAAACTCGGCTCCCTGACCGTCGTGGCGCCTGCCGGCATTCGGGTGAAGGGCGTGCGCAAGGGTGACGTGTTCATGTGGAACCCGGAGGAGACTGCCCGCAACCTCTTCCACGACCAGGCGTTTGCGGAAGCGATGCTGGCGACCCCGCCGCCGTCGAGGGAAGGGATGGAAATCCTTCTCAGGAACAAGCTGACCTCGGCCAAGCTCGCCTGGGAGCCGCGGTTCCTCAATCCGGACCTCCACAAGTGGCTGCACCGCGTGTCCGTGCCGACGCTGATCGTCTGGGGCGACAACGACAAGGCAATGCCGGTCGGTTACGCACCGGCCTGGCGCGACCTCATTCCCAATTCGCGGCTCGAGATCATCGAGAACTGCGGACATCTGCCGCAGATCGAAAAGGCAGACCGTTTCGTCGAACTGGTCAATGGCTTCATCGGGGAGGTTACGCGATGAAATTCTACTTCATGCACCTGATGCCCTATGCGGATCTCGATCTGTCCTATGACGAGAAGCACAATTCCGCCTGGGTCACCCTGCCGAATACCTATTACGACCCGAAGAAGGGCCACCAGCTCTACAACCGTTACCTTGACGAGCTCGAATATGCCGACCAGCTCGGTTTCGACGGCATCTGCGTCAACGAACACCATTCGAACGCCTATGGCCTGATGCCGATCCCGGGCGTCATGGCCGGCGCGCTCGCCCGCCGCACCAAGAACGTCAAGATCGCCATTCTCGGCCGGGCGCTGCCGCTCCTCAACAACCCGCTGACCGTGGCAGAAGAATTCGCGATGGTCGACAACATCACCGGCGGCCGCCTGATCGCCGGCATGGTGCGCGGCATCGGCGCCGAATACCACTCCTGGGGCGTCAACCCGGCCTTCAGCCACGAACGGTTCCAGGAAGCACACGACCTGATCCTGCAGGCCTGGACGCAACCGGGTCCGAGCGTCTTCGAAGGCAAGCATTACAATTTCGAATACGTGAACGTCTGGCCGCGGGTCTACCAGGACAATCCGCATCCGCCGATCTGGATCCCGAGCCAGGGTTCCAGCGAAACGATCGAATGGGCCGCCCACCCGGACCGCAAATATACCTATCTTCAGACCTTCGCCTCGGTCGCGACCGTCGCCCGCTACATGAAGATGTATAAGGACGTTGCGGCCGGTTACGGCTACGAGGCGACCGAGGACCAGCTCGGCTGGTCGCTGCCGCTTTACGTCGCCGAGACCGACGAGATCGCCCGCAGGGAGGCCAAGGACCATATCGAAGCCTTCCTGCAGAAATTCCTGCGCATGCCGATGGAGATGCTGCTGCCGCCTGGCTACACCTCGGTGAAGTCGATGGTCGGGGCGATGTCGGCCAAGGCCGGCCATTCGATGAAGCAGACGATCGACAGTGTCATCGAAGAGGGCAAGTTCATCTGCGGCAGCCCGGCGACGGTGCGCGAAAAGTTGGAAGAATACCAGGCTCAGATCGGCTTCGGCCATCTGCTGACGCTTCTCCAGTTCGGTACCCTGCCGGCCGAGCTAACCCGCAAGAACATGGAGATCTACTCCAAGGAGGTTATGCCATATCTGCGCAACGTGACGGCCAGGCGGGTGGCCTGACGAGGGGGGGCCGAATAGATGATTTTGACAAGGCTATGAAGCCTTTGGGCGTAGTCATACCACCCAAGGTTCATCTTGATGTGCGATCGCGATTGTCGTCATTTGAGGCGCAGGACCGCACAATTGTCACCCCCCAGTCGCTGCGGTCTTAGCGGCCGGCGCCCCAAAAGCCGGCCGCTCCCCTCGGGGCTATACCCCTTGTGCTAGGTCTTTTGGACGAATTGAGGACTTTGCAGTCGGGAGTACAATACCATTCTCCTAAGTCGAGCGTAGAAGAGGTTACGTCTTAGGAGAGGCCCGCGCAGGGGGAAAAGGCGCGGGCCTTTTTATTTTGCAGCACAGCATCTAAAAGGTGATGCTATTTACAAAATTTCATGCATGTTCGCCGCGGGCTGGGGCGAGACATGAATCCAAAAAACAACGATGGGTGCTCGGATAATCTTCCGACCAAAGACGATTATTCAGAGTTTACCGATGGCGAACTCGAAGAGCTCGCTTTTGTGCTGATCCAGGCGCTGACAATTCCGCCGCTGTCGGCCTGTTCCAGACCGGGTATTGCGGAGCCTGTCCCAAAACTGCCATCGGAATGAATTCACCATCGTCAGCAAGGCGGATTTTTCGCCGGCCATCGACAGTCCGGTGTTTTCCCCGCAGCGTCTGTGTTAGGAGGCGTTCCACACGAGACGACGAGATAGGCCGATGCTTCCCTGGATCCAGCTTGACCGCGCAACCATTCCCGGCGAGGGTGGCGAACTGCGCCTGAAGCAGCGCGGGGCCGAATTTTCCATCATGCTCGGCTCGACCGAACTGATGAACAGCCGGCTGAGCGGTTCGGAAGAGGCGCTGGCGACGCTCTCCTGCGAGCGGATTGCCGGCGGGAAAAATCCCCACATGCTGATTGGCGGCCTCGGCATGGGGTTTACCCTGCGGGCGGCGCTGGGAGCCCTGCCGGACAATGCCAGGGTCACGGTCGCGGAACTGGTTGCGGCCGTGGTCGAGTGGGCGCGCGGGCCGATGGCGGAATTTCACAAGGGCACGCTCGACGATCCGCGTGTCGATATTCATGTCGGTGATGTCGGGGCACTGATCCGGTCGCGCAACGCCGCTTACGATGCCATCCTGCTCGATGTCGACAATGGCCCCGACGGGCTGACGCGCGCTTCCAACGACAGCCTTTATAACCACGCCGGGCTTCGGGCCGCCAAGGCTGCGCTGCGCGACAACGGCGTCCTGGCCGTCTGGTCGTCGGCGCCGGACGCCGGCTTTACCCGCCGGCTGCGGGATGTCGGATTTGCCACCGAGGAAGTTTACGTGCGCGCCAACGGCAAGCGCGGCGGAAGGCACGTCCTGTGGATGGCCACCAACCGGTAGCAGATCAGCAACGGCCGGTCTGCGGGAGCTTCAACGAAAGCGGGGCTCGCATCTCATTTCGCCCCGTCTTCATGCTCCAGCGAGCCCGAAGCGGTCGGCAAAAGCGAGAAGAGATGGGCGTTCATCGCCGCCTGCGCCCATTCGGGATTGCGGGCCTTGAGCGCCGCGAGGATTTCCCGGTGCTGGGCGTGGGTGCGGCGCGTGCGCACCTCCACCGGCTCCGAATAGCGGTTGAAGATCGAGGCCGGCAGTTCCAGCGAAGAGGCGAGGATCTTTTCAAGCCGCGGGCTTTCGGCGGCAGCGGCGATCACCGCGTGGAATTCCCCGTTGAGCTTGTCGAACCCTTCGAGATGTTGGTTCCAGCCGAGTTCATCGAACTGGGTCTCCATCAGCCGTTCCAGCTCCTGCAGTCGCTGCAGGTCGGCTTCCGAAATGCGGGTGGCGGCGCGGCTGGTCGCATGACCTTCGAGAATGGCACGCAGCCGAAAGATCTCGACCGCGTCGTCGAGCGAAAAATCCGCGACGATCCCCCGCCGGTAACGTTCCAGCACCACGAGGCCCTCGGCATTCAGCCGGTTCAAAGCCTCGCGGATCGGCGTGCGGGAAACGCCGATCGCGACGGCGAGCTGGTTTTCGAGCAGCTTGTCGCCGGAGCGCATCTCGCCGGTGAGGATCAGGTGCCGGATGCGAAGATAGGCGGTTTCGACGGCGCTCTGCGTCGCCCCATCCTTGGCTCCGTCTCTGGTTGTCTCGTTCGTCAAGCCGTCACCTGATCCTTCTTGATGATGGAGGAGACTACGACAAACCATCCGCCGAGGCCAATCGACAAAAAGTGTATACCAGTTTATGGGCAATGGCTTTCGTGAGGCATAAAATCCTTGACTTTCACTTCAAAGGTATACAAATTTCTCCTTGAGGCGCCTGACATGGCAATCGGCTTCGGCCGAAGGAGGAGACCTATGACGCAGACCCGCAAGCCCTTTATCGTCGGTATCGGCGGGACCCAGCGCCCCGGTTCGAGCTCCGAACTCGCGCTGCGCTATTGTCTCGCGGCTGCCGAAAAGGCCGGCGCGGAAATCGACCTCATCTGCGGTGCAGAACTCGAGCTGCCACTTTTCGACCCGGGCGTCACGCACCGCACGCCGGCCGCGCTTCGCCTGCTCCAGTCGCTTCGCCGTGCCGACGGCATCATCATAGCAACGCCGAGCTATCACGGCGGCATGTCCGGCACGATCAAGAACGCCATCGACTATACGGAAGACATGCGGGGAGACGTGCGCTCCTATTTCGACGGCCGCGCCGTCGGATGCATCGTCTGCGCCGCCGGCGACCAGGCGCTCGGCGCAACGCTGATCGGCCTGCGCTCGATCGTGCACGCGCTGCGCGGCTGGCCGACCCCTTACGCGGCGACCATCAAATCCAACGAGAAACCTTTCGTCGACGGCAAGCCGGCTCGCCGCGAGGTTGCCCAGCCGCTCGAAATCGTCGCTTCGCAGGTCGTCAGCTTTGCCGAAATGGCGATGGCCAGCCGCGTCGACGACGTCGCGCCGCGCCTCGTCGCCAGCAACTGATCCAATTTCAATCCTCGTCGTAGGATCCGTTTGCCTTCGTCCGGCGACGGTCCCAGCGGAGCTTTCCATGAAGTTCAACTTCTTCCACCTGATGCCTTATCCCGATTACGACAAGCTGCCGCATGAATGGCCGGTCAGCACGCACGGGATCGACAGCACCCGCATCCAGGCGCTGTATAACGAATATATCGACGAGATGGTCGACGCGGAGAACTACGGTTTCGACTGGGTGGGCTGCAACGAGCACCATTTCAGCCCATACGGCCTGATGTCGAACCCAAACCTGATCGCCGGCGCACTTGCCCGCCAGACATCCAAGGCGAAGATCGCGATCGTCGGCAACCTGCTGCCGCTGCTGAACCCGGTCCGCGTCGCCGAAGAATATGCAATGATCGACGTCATGTCCGGCGGCCGCCTGATCGCCGGCTTCCTGCGCGGCATCCCGCACGAATACATTGCCTACAACATCCCGCCGAGCGAATCCCGCAGCCGGCTGCGTGAAGCCACCGAGCTGATCATCAAGTGCTGGACCGAGGACGAGCCGTTCGGCTGGGAAGGCGAGCATTATCAGTTCCCGGCCATCTCGATCTGGCCGAAGCCGATCCAGAAGCCGCATCCGCGCATCCTGATGTCCGCCAGCAACGCGGAATCGGCCGAGTTCGTCGCCAAGATGCGCGCGATCATGGGCATCACGCTGATCCAGGACCTGTCGATCGCCAAGGCCGCCGTCGAAAATTTCAAGAAGACCGCCCGCTCCTACGGCTGGGAGCCGACGCCGGACGATATCCTGGTCGGCCAGCAGATCTGCATCGCCGACACGGATGAGGAGGCCAGGCACCACATGGCGGCCGCCCAGACCTATTTCCACCAGACGCTGATGCGCCCGCAGCGCTCCGCCCAGCAGCTCGTGCTCGGACAGAGCCGCTACTACACCGAGGCCGATGCCGGCGAAAACTTCCAGAAGCGCCTCGCAACGCTGCGTGGTCGCACGGTGGACGAACAGATCGAAGCCGGTTCGATCATCTGCGGCAGCCCCCAATCGGTCATCAAACAGATCAAGCGCCTGCGTCAGGAACTCGATTGCGGCCTGCTGAACCTGACGATCAAGGTCGGCAACATGCCGGGCAGCGTCGTTCGCCGCGGCATGGAACTGTTCCGCGACCGCGTCGCCCCCGAAGTGGCTGGCCTGTAGGAGGAGTTTGACCCATGAGCTTTGAATTGAAGACGATCGAGCTTTCCGGCGGCAGGCTCTCCTATCATGTCGGCGGCACGGGGCAGCCGGTTGTCTACCTGCATGCTGCCGGCGGCGTGATGCTGACGGAGCCGCTCAAGGCGCTGACCGGCAACCACACGGTCTTTGCGCCGATCTGCCCGGGCTTCGACGGCACCGAGCCGAACGAAAGCCTGAAGACGGTGCGGGACTGGGTGGCCATGGTCGCCGAATTCGCCGAAAAGCTGGTCGGCCCGCGGTTCGACGTGATCGGCTCGTCCTTCGGCAGCTGGTCGGCCCTATGGCTTGCCGCCGAACACCCGAAAATGGTCGACCACCTGATCCTCGGTGTGCCGGCCGGCTTTCGCTTCGAGGGCAAGGGCGGTTTGCCTGCCGATCCGAACGCGCGTTTCAAGGCGCTCTACGCCCACCCGCAGAAGATCAAGTCGGCGCCGAAATCGCCGGACGTCATGGCTGCCAACGGCCGCACCTACGAGCGCCTCGCCAACAATGTCCAGGTCGACGAGGCACTCAGTCCTCGCCTTCCCTCGATCGAGGCGGTGACGCTGATCCTGCTCGGCACCGAAGACAAGGTCGTACCGGCAGAGGCCGGCGCCTACCTGAAGCGCAATATCCCGACCTCGCAGCGGGCCTTCATTTTCGACGCCGCCCATTCGATCGAGGTCGACCAGCCGGAGCGCACGTTGCGGCTGTGGACCGACTTCCTCAAGCGCGGCCCCGGATATGTGCTCAACCAGGGGCCGGAGGCCGCCTGACGCCATTCCCTTCCCAGGGAGCCTTGGCCCAGACCCCGGTCTGGGCCTTTTTACTTGCAAGCCTTTTGCACTTCCCTCGTTTCCATCGCGCTCGGGCCGTCGTCGAAAGGGAAAGCATTTCCAGGCCAATTTCCGAACGTCATGATTTTCAACATTGACGGATATAATATGTCTATTATGAATTGATTTGCGTTTCGCTTCAGGAAGGCCCAAGAGCCGCATGCGGAATGCCGTCGTCCGGGATATGTGGGACGATGTGAATGGGAGGAATGGCATGATCGGCGAAGACGTCAGGCGCAAGGAAGACAACCGGTTGATCACCGGCAAGGGCCAGTATGCCGACGACCTCAAATTCGAAAACACGGTCTATGCCGCCTTCGTGCGCTCGCCGCATGCGCACGCGATCATCCGCAGCATCGACACGTCCGCCGCCCGCGACATGCCGGGCGTGCTCGCCGTCCTGACCGGCGAGGATATCGTTGCAGCCGGCATCGCGCCGATCCCGCATGCGATCGGCAGTTCGCAATTCGGCTCCGACATCCGCATCAAGAACTATGACGGCACAGAGCGCGCCCGCACCCAGCACCAGGCGCTGCCGACCGACAGGGCTCGTTTCGTCGGCGAGGCGGTCGCCATGGTGATCGCCGAGAGCACCAATCTCGCCAAGGATGCCGCCGAGGCGATCGAGATCGACTGGGAGGAGCTGCCCTCCGTCGTGCGCGGCGTCGACGCTCTGGAAGAGGGCGCGCCGCAACTCTGGGACCACGTGCCGCGCAACAAGGCGATGGATGGCGAAGTCGGCGACAAGGCCGGCACTGAGGAGGCTTTCGCCAAGGCCGCTCATGTCCTCGAATTCACCAGCTGGGCGCAACGTGTCACCGGTGTCCACATGGAGCCGCGGTCCTCCGCCGCCGAATACGATCCGGAGACCGGCAAGTTTACCATCCACGCCTCCGGCGGCCATGGCGTCGTGATGATGCGCGAGCAGATCGCGGCGTCTCTCGGCGTCGACATGGCCTTCGTGCGCGTCGTCGCGCCCCGCGATGTCGGCGGCAATTTCGGCACCCGCAACGCCACCTATCCGGAATTCGTGCTGCTGCCTTACGCCGCCAAGCTCACCGGCCGGCCGGTCAAACACCAGGCGGAGCGCATCGAGGCCTTCCTGTCGGATTTCCAGGGCCGCGACCTGCATGTGAAGGCCAGGCTGGCGCTCGACGAAAACGGCAAGTTCCTCGCGTTCCATTCTGTCAATACCAGCAATATCGGCGCCCATACGGTGTCCTACACGCCCCTCAACAAGGGCATCCAGCTGATGACCAGCCTCTACCGGGTGCCGGTCGCGCATGTGGAATTCCGCGCGGCGATGTCGAATACCGTGCCGACCATCCCCTACCGCAGCGCCGGGCGCCCCGAGGCCATGTACATTATCGAGCGGATGATCGACCTTGCAGCCCGCAAATTCGGTTTCGACCGGGTGGAGCTGCGGCGCATCAACATGATTCCGGAAGAGGCCTCTCCCTATTCCAACCCGATGGGCGTCGTCTACGACAATGGCGACTATATCGGCTGCATGGACAAGGTGCTCGACATGGCCGACTGGAAGGGGTTCGAGGCGCGCCGCGCAGAGGCCCGCAAACGCGGTATGTATCGCGGCATCGGCCTCTCCAACTATATCGAGGGCACCAGCGGCGTGCCGCGCGAGCGCGCCGAAATCACCGTCGATCCGACCGCCGGCATCGTCGACGTCGTGATCGGCACCCAGAACACCGGGCAGGGGCACGAGACGGCATTCGCCCAGCTGGTCGGGTCCTTCCTCGGCGTTTCCCACGAGGTCGTGCAGATTCGCGCCAGCGATACGGATTTCGTCTCGGTCGGCGGCGGTTCGCATTCCGGACGCTCGCTGCGCTTCGCGAGCATCGTCATGCACAAGGCGACTGCCGAGATCATCGAACGCGGCCGCAGGATCGCCGCTTTCATGCTGAATGTCGCGCCGGAAGAGATCGACTTCACCGACGGCCATTTTCGCGCCCGCGGATCGAACGGCGTCGTCAGCCTGTTCGAGGCGGCGCAGGCCGCGGAAAACGATCTCGGCCTGCCGGACGAGTTGCGCGGGCTGCTTGCGGCGATGTCCGACGAAACCACCCACGGGCTTGCCTATCCCTATGGCGCTGCGGTCTGCGAGATCGAGATCGATCCGGAAACCGGCTTCTTCCATATCCCGCGCTATTCGACCGTCGACGATGTCGGCAAGGCGCTGAACCCGATGATCGTCGACGGCCAGACCCATGGGGGCATCGTCCAGGGGGTCGGCCAGGCGCTGTTCGAATGGTCGAATTACGACCAGGAGACCGGCCAGAACCTGTCGGCTACCTTCATGGACTACCAGGTGGCGCGTGCTTCCGATTTCCCGAGTTTCGACACCCATATCAGCGAAGTGCCGGCGAAAAGCCATCCGCTCGGTTTCCGTCCGGGCGGCGAGGGTGGTACGACACCGTCGCTCGGCGTGACGATCAACTCCATCACCGATGCGCTTGCCGATCTCGGCGTCACTCATATCGAAATGCCGGCAACGCCCTCCCGGATCTGGGAAGCCATCCGGGCGGCAAAAGCCAAACAAGAAGCCTGAGGAGAAAGCATTGTCCGACGTCCTGATCAATACCCGGGGGAACGTCCTCGAGATCACTCTCAACCGTCCCGACAAGGGCAATGCGCTGACGCCCGAGATGGCACAGGCCATCACCGCCGCGCTGAAATCCCTGTCGCCGGAAACCCGCGTCGTGCTGATGAACGCCAAGGGCGGCGATTTCTGCACCGGGCGCAGCGCCGCCATGCCGGCCGCCGGTTCTCGCGCCACCGCGCTCGACCTGCGCACCGCGATTTCCGATCCGGTTCTCGATTTCTATGAAGTGCTGCGCGAAATCCCGGTTCCGTTTATCACCGCCATCCGCGGCAGGGCCGCGGGCGTCGGCTGCGCCATCGCCGCGCTTGCTGACGTCGCGGTCGCCGCCGAAAGCGCCACCTTCCAGGTGCCGGAAATGAACCACGACATCGCCCCGACGCTGGTGCTGAATGCGCTCGCCGACCGGGTTTCCCGCGCCACGCTCGCCCGCATGGTCTTCACCCGCGATGTGATCCCCGCGACGGAAGCAAAAATGCTTGGCATCGTCGGCATCACCGTCGCCGACGCTGGTATCGACGCGGAAGTGGGTCGCGTCGTCGGCCAGCTCGAGAAGAACTCGGTGCCGACCGTGCGCGGCATCAAGGCTTTCCTCTCGATGAGCCCGGAAACTTCTTTCGCCTCACGCAAGGAACTGGCGGCGCTGATCAACTGCGTGGCGACGGCGGAAAAGTTCCGCTGAGATAGATCCGCAGCCAGGATCCCCTCCATCGACATACCGGCACCTTCTCCCGTTGGGGAGAAGGGATGCGGAGTTCGGCAGAGAATGCCGCCATGCCTCGGGGTGTTAAGCCTTCTGATCGGCCGTCTAGTCCGAATGCTTCATTGACCGGGTGCGGCACCGGCGTAGGATCGCTTTGGCTAAAACACATCGGGCTGGGGCTGGCGTATCTAGGGAGGGTGCCATGCAGGAACCTGATATGCAGAAACTCGATGCACTTGTCGGTCGGCTGGTGGGCGATCTCGGCGCTGGCGTGTCCGGCGTTCTTGTCGTGCTTGGCGACCATCTCGGCCTGTTCCGG
>NZ_PVBL01000045.1:0-29499 GCF_002968555.1 Neorhizobium sp. T6_25 | reverse complement strand
GCGGTTGAGTGCCAGCGGCGGCGGGTCAACCGGGCTGCGAAAGGGTTTCCTCCTTCCTTTTTCTCCCCTGCCCCGTTTATCGGCCTTGGGACGATGAGCGAAACAAATCGCTTTTATCGCTCAAATTATTACGGTAATGTGGGTAATAAATATAGGTTTATAGCCCATGGCTTGGAATTGGGAATTGGCGGGGTGGCCGAAGTTCGAGTGGAACGCTGAGCTTCTGCGGGCCAGGGAGCAGGCATTCATGGAGAACGCTGCTATCGCGGTGGGCACCATGCGCCATCTCGGGAAGAATGATCGCGAGGACGTCGTGATCGAGCTTCTCAGCTCCGATGCTTTGAGCACATCAGCCATCGAGGGGGAAGTCCTCGACCGTGACAGCGTTCAATCGTCCCTTCGGCGGCAACTCGGAATGTCCGCTGCAGCATTCCTCGGCAGGCCGGCAGAGGCAGGCATTGCCGAGATGATGGCGGACCTCTACCGTCGCCCACTTGCCCCCATCACCGAAGAGCGGCTTTTCGAATGGCACCGGATGGTCATGAACGGCCGCCGGGACATCGCCGACATCGGCAGCTATCGTCGCCATGACGAACCGATGCAGATCGTCTCAGGCGCTTTCGGCCGCCAGCGCGTGCACTTCGAAGCACCTCCATCCGAGCGCTTGGCGGTCGAGATGGGCAGGCTTCTCGAATGGCTTGAACAAACCGCTCCGGAAGGGCCGAACCCGCTTGCCGCCCTCACCCGCGCCGGCATCGCTCATCTGTGGTTCGAGTGCATCCACCCTTTCGAGGATGGCAATGGCCGTATCGGTCGTGCGATCGCCGAAAGCGCGCTTGCCCGAGCGATCTCGACACCAACGTTCAGCCCGTTATCGAAATCGCTGCTGAGACACCGCAAGGACTATTACGCGATGCTGGAAGCCGCGAGCTCCACGCTCGTGATCGATGACTGGCTCTCATGGTTCGCGGATCGGGCGCTGGAAGCCCAGAAGTCCGCGGACGAATTGGTCCGCTTCCTGATCGAAAAGACACGGCTTATGGACAGGCTGCGTGGCGCGCTGAACGAGCGGCAGGATAAGGTCCTTCTTCGCATGCTGGCCGAGGGGCCTGAAGGTTTCACCGGGGGTTTGAACGCCGGCAACTACGCCACGATCACCGGCGCTCCGCCCTCGACTATAACCCGCGACCTTGCGGACTTGGTCGAGAAGGGCGCATTGCTGCGCACCGGCGAGCGCAAGGCGACGCGCTACCGGCTTAATCTCGTAACCGACACATAGGCGGGCTGGTCGAGGCGTTGCGTCAGCAAAAGCGGATCAGGCCGCAATATTTTGCGCGTCAGTGTCATAGCAAGCGGATTGGGCCAAGGCCTCCTCCACCTCACGCAACTCCCGGCGCTTCTCAGCGAGTTCGTCGGCAAAGGCGAAGGTGCCACCCTGCCGCGACTGGTCGGAAGAAAGCCGCCGCTGGTACTCAGCCAACCTCAGGCGATAACCTTCCCGCTCCTCTTCGAACCCGTCAAGCGCGTGCTCGAGCCGGGAGATGGCACCGAGCGGAGTGACAGTGACGGCGAGATCGATCTCGTAATCAGCGCCAGTGCGCTGGAGCAGTGTCTGATAGTGGTAATTATCGCCCCGGCCAAAACGCTCGCCGTCATAGACGAGATCGAAGCCCCCGATCTATGCGATGTGGACTTCACCTTGGAGCGCGTTCGCATTCATGACACTGCTTGGAATTTCGCTCGCTCGTCATTGTCGCTTCTCGGGGCGCTGTGGCCGGAAATGTATGGCCTTCAATATCTCGGCGGCATCCGGCAATCATCGTGGCCCTTATCGTGTTCGCCACCGCCATGCGACCGGGTCTCACCGGATCCCTGATCGACGTCGGCGTTCCCTACCCTTGGCAGATCGCCGGAATGGGAGCCTACTGCCTGGGAGGGGTAATAGCCATGCACCTTGTGAGGGAACGGGTCCTGATCCGCAACGCGTCCGTTTTTATCGCAGCGACGCGGTAGCAGCTATTCCACAGTCGTGATGATGTGCGCGATCGAACGGTCAGCCGAATTTGGGCACTTTGAATGTTCGACGCTGATCACCGTTCTGGCACGGTGGTGAAGGCCAAAACCGACCCAATGCGGCCGCTCCCTCGACAGCACTCGGAGTTCCGCTGTTGGGCGTAAAGCAGTGTTTGCGTGCTATCCAAACTTGATAACCGCGCCACAGACGTTGTTGTTTTGCATTTAACGGGGTTCATCCTCAATTTCTGTGATTCAGCGGCAGCATTCTCGCCCTCATCAGTTCTGGCCCGGCGCGGCCGCACATTGCTCGCTTCAGCATCTTGAGGCGGTTGATCTGCCCTTCGGCTTTACCGTTGCTCCGGTTCCCGTGCCGCCGACGAGAACGACATTGCGCCGGTCGGCGACGAAGGTGCCGGTGGCCAGTTCACGCACCAGCGATTTATTGACGGGCGTATCGGCGAAGTCGAAGTCGTCAATATCTTTTGCCAACGGCAGCTTGGCGATGCTGAGCTGGTAGCGGATCGAGCGTGCTCATCAGTTCGAGGAACCTGCGTGCGTTCCATCAACTTGCCCTCCTGAGCCTGTCGTAACGGGCGCAGTCGGCGACCGGCTCATGGGCAAGCCGAAGCGCATCCGGGATCTGCAGGGTTGCGGCGGGAGCCTGGTCGCGGCTCCGCGCCAGAATGTTGATGATCACCGAGGCAGAGCAGACGCCGTGATCAAGCGCTTCCTGGCAAGCAGCCTCAACTGCCGTGAGACCATCAGCGGGAACACATCCGAGTATGGTGACCATCTGCCGATCACCGTCATCGACGCTCTTCAACCGTTTGCGCACCTTCTCCATCGCGGCTGGCAAAACCCATTCCCGGAAAGGAGCGCCGTTGCGCAAGGCACCGGCTTTGCGAGCGAGGACGGGGACACAGTGCCAGGGATCGTAGACGGTGTCGCCACGGCCGAAGCTGCGCCGGTGCTCAGCGACCGTCACCCCGTCCTGTTTCGGCGGACAGCTTGACGCATTCGAGTTGCCTGGGGGTGAGTGGGCAGGTGGTCATACTTGGAACCTCACTGACGGTAGGAATTCTTCGCCACCGAAGAAACGGGCTGCGGGTTCCTTCTCGGCCCGAGGCAGTGACGCTAGAGCGGAGGCGCAGCCGACTACCCATGGAACCAGCCGTTGAGTTGCCAGTTCGAACCGCACGCAAACCTAAAAGGAGTATCGGATGCGCGCACTCAACCTCTTCACTCTTCTGCTGATCATCGTCGGTGGGATCAACTGGCTTCTGGTCGGCCTCTTTCAGTTCGACCTGGTAGCAGCCATCTTTGGCGGTCAAGACGCCACCCTTTCTCGGATTGTCTATGTCCTGGTTGGCCTCTCGGCCCTCTACCAGATCATTCCGTTCTTCAGAGCCCTGTCGGCCGACGAGCCGGCCGCCGAAGGCTCTCTCGGCAATCGCCATTAACCCATACAGCCGCACCACAAAGGCCGCGGGTCCAATGCCTGCGGCTTTTTCTTTGCCGCTCATGTCCTCTTGTTGAACCATTCAACTGCTCGCTGCGGGAAGGCGACAGGGTGAGCTTTGAGCTCGGTCAGGATCGGAATACTGGAAAATCGAAGGCAGAGAACGTTTCGGCCCTCTTAGTTCACTTGCACAGAAACAGCCTTTAGCGGCTGGTATGTGCCCTAACCACTATGCTGAGATTTTTATTTCCTATTGTAGCGGTTCAGCATCTGCTTGAGATAAAGGTTTTGCACTGAGAGTTTTTTCGCCAACTTCTTTCGCAGATCCTGGATTTCGGCATCCAGTTCGGACATCTCATCAGCGATGGCCTTCACAACGACGGGCGCGGCCTCGGGAAATTGTCGCGGATGGGTATCTGTAGGTGTCAAGGCTTGGGAAAGCTTGTTGGACCGCCGTGTTCCAGTCTTTGGCTTGTTCTCGGATGGCTCCTTGTCTGACACCGCTGTTTCGTCGGCACGTCGGTGCGACGTGTCTAGCGCGACAATCTCTTCAGCGAAGGCAACGGATGACCTTAGATCATCGGACGTGGACGACTTCGTTTGCGTCAGATCCGGTAAGACATAGGCTGCTTCAGGCGTGTCGGGAACGATCGCAGAATCTGCAAGGTCGCCATTTTGGGCCTCATCCTGAGCCTCGCTGTTCGATTGAAGGGCGGCACTCTCTTCTTGAAGCGGGTGATACTCAAGCGCCTGGATGCCGGCGTTCTCACTCGCCTCATCTTCTTGCGCGACGGACGGTTTTATTGAAACGAGATCGGCCAAAAATCTCCACGGCGTCTTCATGCGTCATGCCTTTCGTAGGTCAAGGCATTGGTGCCTTGTTGTTGTGCCGGACCTGGCCGATCCGGCACCTGTAATAATAGGTGGTCAGCCGAACACGATGCTCAATACCTGCGTCAGTTCTGCCCGAGGCGCTTGCGCAGCTCAGCGTTCTCGGCTCGAAGCTTCTCGGACAACTGCTTGCGAAGGCCCTGGTTTTCTTCCTCCAACTTCATGAGATCAGCGAAACCATCATCGCTGGGCTCGGCGTTGGAAGCTGCGGTGTTCATCGATGTATTGCGAGCAGCGGTCGAACCAGCAGCAGCACGGCCAAGCCGCTTCGGTGATTTAGCCACGGCGATTTTAGGACTGCGTTTGGCTCGAGTTTTCTTTACGGGTTCTTCCGATGCAGCCACATCGGTAGACGTGGTCATCTCAGCTGCAGACTTAGGCTTGCCGGCCTGACGGGTCTTTTTTGCTTTCGGCGCGTCTTCAGCAGCGATCGGTGTGGAAGTCTCGTTCATCTCCTGAGTATCGTTTTCGTCCGGCATCGGTTACTCCTGGTTGATGGGCATATCGTTGTCGAATGAGATCAGCAGGGAGTCAATGGCGAGCAACTTTCCGAGCCCGATAGAGGTGAAGCACATCCGGGCGCAGCAGCTGCAAATGAAGCGCGCGAAGCGAGGCTGTCGGTGCCAGGCACAGCCAGTGACATCTCTTGAAAGACGATGACGACTGCCTCGGTGTTCGAGCTTGCTGGTCGTACACGTGTTCTTAAACGGTGGCGGCGTCGCTCGCCTCTGCCAGTATTTCGTCGCGCCACATCCGAGCACGTGCTAGCTGGTCTTGCTTCGTTGTTGAGAGCCAGCCCCGTTGTTTCTCGTTCTCGAGGTACGCTATATTGTATTCGAGCTCCTTCAATTCACAGGAGATAGGTTCATTCTCGTTCATATCCCACCCTTGTTCGAAATAGGAGGCGACTCGTCCTCTCCGAAATCATGCCGCTGAGAGCATGACACGCCACTCGGCCAGATTATCTTCTTCCGCTCTGCGTTCCGCTATTCCCATGGTGCATCGAGGCCGTTCTTCCGGCGTGACGATGAGGAGGGCGGGGCTAGCTCAGTCCTTTCGGAATTCTCAATGCCCTGACCGCTTATTTCGTGGTTCCGTACAGCGGCGTCCGGCTCTTGCGAGCAGCTTTAGCCGCTTCAATTTCCTCAAGAGGCGTTCGGGTCGTATCAACACTTTCGGCCACTCTCGCTGAACCATCAGCACCAAGAAGCGGTTTATCGAACTTGTCGTCTTTTTTCACTTCAGACATCTCAGATCTCCATTTTTTACTGCGGTGTCCGGGCGAACCGGCCTCCTGAGCAGAAGTTCCGCAAGATTCGCTGGGCGCAGAAGCCGAAACGGCTAAATGCCGACCTGCGACCCGCCCCTCCGAAAATCGGTTTCGCTTGCCGTGTAAGCACGCCATCAAACGGATGGCCCGTTTCCAAGCCTCGCCCCTGCCACAGCCCATCAGCCTGACGGGGGCCAGGGCGTCGATACAACCGAGGACTTCATGCTGGCCGGCGAAGGAGATGGGGATCAAACTTGGTTCCTCTTTTCATGATCCTAGCCCGCGCCACCCACGGGCGTCAGAACCTTGCCGGTACCGTCGCATTCCGGGCATTCGCCGTCGTCTATCTTACCGGAGCCCGCGCACCGGCGGCAGATATTTTCTGCCGCATCCGGCGTGCCTTCGGGAACTTCGTCGGTATTGCGTTTCGGGTTCTGGTTGAGCTGGTCACGATCCATGGGCTTTACTTCCTTGATTACCTATGATGGATGCGAACAAGCCATGTTGTTTCAGGTTCCGCGCAAAGACCATAAAAGCCGCGGCTCAGTGCCGGGAAACTCGATGACCAGGAGCAGCACGACGGGCAATGGGTCACACTGCTGGAACCTCATTAGCGCTCCACGAATTTGTTGAAGCGGCTGGTCTTCCCGTCCTTCGTCTTGTCCTGGTAGAGGAAAGCGAGCTTGTTCTTGTCAAAGATCTGAAAGAATTCGTCCCAGCCGATCTCGTCGAGTTCCTCTTCCTTTTCGCCGAAGTCGATGCGCAGAACGCCACCGTGCTGACCGTTGCGGATCACGGACGGTCTGCCTTCGCGGGCCTCGGCCCATTTTTGTATCGTCTTGTGATCGGTTGTCGTTTCCGAGTTGCTCACGCTTTTTCCTTCCTGTTCGAAGGGATCAGGATCGCGGCTGACCCGGCCCCTTTTGCTCGACCTCCTTATCATCCTTCGGGCTGGCGCCGCCGCCTTGACGTTTCAATTCCTTGTCGATGACCTCACGCGAGCCTTCGGCTGGCTGCTTATCCTTCGGATCTGCCATGATGACCTCCATTAGCGAATTTCACCAAACCGGGTCCGAAGGCGGAAGTTCCATGGGGCCGAGCGACGCCGAAAACCGAGTCGTGTAGAAGCGGCCCACCCTGCGCTAGGCGGCCGAATTTGTCATGGAGCACCTTACCCGGGGACAGGAAATCAGGGCCAACATTTTAGTACAGGCCTTTGGCAATCGAACGGCCGGTACAGCCCCAAGCGGCGGCGATACCGCCGCGCGCGGCAAGAGCACACTTCAGGATGCGCCTCTTGCAGGACTGGAGAGATCAAAATGTCTGATCAACCGCAAAGCACCAAGGGCGGACCGCTCAACGTCAAAGAGGAGCACGTGACGGGCAATATTTCCGACGCTGAACTTCACGAGGCATCGATTGAGCCCTCGTCCGACGAAGAACAGGCGTCCGGGCAGAACTCGGTAAATCCAGTCGAATCGTTCGACCCTCCTTTGAATACCGAGGAACGTTCAGATGTTTCAAAACGGCGACACCGACCGCGAAGGTTGAAGCAAGATGAGTGCATTCGGAGGAAAGAGGTCCGGTCCCTGATGGGTTCGAAATCGGTGACTGGGCCATCCGACGATCTTCTGGGAGCGGCCTAATGATGTCAATTAGGTGGGCCAGGCGGAGCGGCCGGCCCCTGAATGTCCCTCACGGTCGTCTCGCGGCGTCCGCCTTTTTTCGACGGCGGCAAGGCATAATAAATGTGAAGCGAGTCGGTCGTCGGACCGGACGTTAATGTCGCCGCCGTGCCTTCGCGATCTCCGAGGCGATGTACAGGCCGAGCCCCATCCCCGGAGCTCCGCTCGGCGGGCTTCCTCGCCTTGAGGGGATGTGAACCGCCGACCCGTTATTTCGCACCGGCGCGATAGCAACGATATGAAACTGCAGTACATCATAAGAATCGTACAACTCCCAGTACCATATCCGGTCGAAGGCTATGAAGGTCGCGTTAACCTGTTGGGAAGACATCGAATTCAAGCAAGCAGTCAAGGCACTCGGGCGCCGCACATTGGACACAAGTGTGCTTGGCTTTCCCCGCTCTTGATGCCCTGCGGGAAGGCTATGAGGTCTACGTTCCTGTTGACGCGGTAGGCGGAACGTCGGTCGCTGCCAACGAGGCTGGCCTACGTCGGATCGAGCAAGCTGGCGGCAATATGACCAGCCGCGTCCAGTTGTACTGCGAATTTCAGCGGGATTGGGCTCGCAAAGCAACCGTCCCAGGTTTCATGGACGTCTTCGAAAGCTTCGATGGGTTCAACCCTGAAAAAGCGGCAGCTATCGCTTCGGCCTAAGGCCAGTTGAACGTCTTGTGGGCAGATAGGGCTCGATATCAGCCGACCAGTACTGCTTGGCAATGTTCTGGCTGTTGCGGATCACATGGTAGGCGATCTTCGGATCGCCTCCTTCGAATGTGTCGGGATCGGCGCCGCACATCAGGCAATACATCCTCTGATGAATGACGCTGGCGAAATATTCCAGCGCTGGCGCCGAGCCCTCCTCTCCCATGGCTTTCAATTCCGCCGCGGTCTGCGCCGTGGCGGCCTCCAGCGACAAGGCGACTGCATCGGCGAGCGTCTTGTCCGCCCTCATGATGATCTCCGAGATCCGTCGCTCTGTCGGCGTGGGTACCGGGCAGTTCTCTGTCACATATCACTCCGTGATCGATTGATGGTCGGGCTCTGCCGCCCCCTGTTCCCTTGTCCGGGTCAGAAGCGACACATAGTCCTTCGCGCTGCTGATAAAGAGCGCATCCGTTTCCGAAACGATCCCGAGCTTTGCGGCTCGTGCATCGATCGCCGCCTCCAGTCGCTCGACGAATTGCGGGTCAGATAGCCGCGCCTGATCCGCCAGGGCCTGCACGACCAGCGTCATCGCATAATGTTGCGCGGAGCGGATGAGCTCGCGACGCTCGCTTCTGTCCCTGTCGAGATCCTCGCTCCGCTCCCTCTTTCTCCGCATGGTCTTACGGTCTTCGCCTTCCCTTTCCCAGTGGCGCGCCACGTTGCGCCCCGCATAGAGGATCCTCCAGGCGATCTCCGGATCTCCACCCGCCGCAGTCGCGGGGTCGGCACCGCAGAGGCGCAGAAACAGATGGCGCATGACGCCATCGGCGAAATAGTCCTGCCGGGAGCGGGTGTCATCGGCACCCCGAAGATGATGCCCCGCACTCCGTGCCGCATTTTCGATTGCATCGTGGACAGCCGCCATCAGGATCCTGTCCGCATCCCACAGCGGATTGCTTTCGTCAGCCATATCATCCTCCCTTGCCGCCGACCGCTTCATTTGCGGAGCACGTCCTGCCACTCTGGATGCCGATCGATCTGAGCTTTCGCAAAGGGGCACAGGGGAATGATCGAGACCCCGTCGCGCCGTGCATCCTCGATCGCCTGACGAACAAGACGTTCCCCGACCTTTCGGCCCCGCAAGGCGGCAGGCACATCCGTATGGTCGATGATGATGAGTTGCGCGCCGGCGCGGCTATAGGTCATCTCCGCTTCGACGCCGTCGATGACGAGGCGGTAGCGACCCTTGGAAGCACCATCCTCCCGCTCGACCTCGCCGGCAACCGCCGATGGCGCAGCCTGCGACGGCCTGGCCTTCAGCGCGCGCACCTTGCCGCGCTCGCCATAGCTGCATTCGAGCAGATCCCTGTCCCAGCCACCCAGCTCGGCGGCCGCGTCATAGGTCGAGACCAGGAAGGAGAGAAGCGCTGCATCCGGATCGCTTGCCGTCTGCACCGCCTCATAGGGCAGGATGAACTCCGACAGACCCTCATGCCAGAAAGCTGCATCCGGCTTGACGGACGCCGCCCGGAAGCCACCCGGCGCGGGATAGGCATAGGCGTAGAAGGCCGGATAGTCTATGCCGCCGCCGCCCGGCCAGAAGCCCGCCGAAGATACTTCGTGATCATAGGCTTCCTGCGCCACATCATCCGGCAGGGCCGGAACACCGCCGGGATGAATGGGCGCGGGACGACCGGAGAACCGTGTGACGGCCAGGTCGAAACTCCCCCAGAAGAGGTGCACCGGACTGGACTTGCCGAGAAAGGATGTCCGAAACGTCTTGAAGACACCGTCAATGGCCATCAGGGCCTGATGAAATCTCCGGACGGCCTCACGGTCGTAAGGCCGGTCCCGATGATCCTCCTCGAAGGGCACCGGATCCGCCACCTCATTCGGCTGACCGTGGAATTCCGGTGTTCCACCGAGCTCGGAAATTAGTCGAATGAAGGCCGCATGGAACTCGGCAACCGTCATGTCGCGCAGAGCGAACGAGGCCTTGCGCCCGTCGCCACTCGTGCCCGAGACCCGGTGATCGTGAAAACCGACCGCAATCTCGATGCCGCGGCCGTCAGGGATGAGCGAGGATGTCAGACCGGACGGCGTGACATAGAAAGTCGCGTTCCATGAATGGTTGAGCCAGGGGGTATGGGCCAGTCGATATTTGCCGACCACTTGCAGGTAGAGATGCAAGGCCGAGCACGTTTCACGCCAGCCGAGATAATCGAGGGTAGGCCATTTGCTGCTCATGGGATATCCAATCTTAGAAAGAGGGCGAAGGGATGACGGCCTGGGCGAACCGGTCGCGCTTGCCGGACGCGGTTGCGCCCGGACCCTCAGTCCGGAAGCGGGATGTGCTCGTCGCGGTCATCGGCCGGCAGATCGAAGCGACCCTTGCCCCAATTCTCTGCCCGCCATTCCGCCTTGGCCGCTTCGATGCGCTCCTTGGATGACGCAACGAAATTCCACCAGACATAACGCGGGCCGGAAAGCGTCGCACCGCCGAGGATCATCAGACGCGCGCCGCGCTCGCCTGCCGCGACGGTGATCTTGTCGCCCGGACGGAACACCATCATCTGCGGCGCTTCGAAGCTTTGACCGGCGATCGAGATCGATCCTTCGACGATATAGATGCCCCGGTCCTCGTGGTTGTCCGGCATCGGGAAGAGCGATCCGCTCTCCAGAGTCACATCGGCATAGAACGTCTCGGAGAACATCGTGGCCGGCGCTACCTCGCCATAGGCATTGCCGAGGATCAGCCGCACCGTGGTTCCGCCGTCCTCGATGACCGGCAGGGACGCCTTGCCGTGGTGCTCGAAGCTCGGATCGACATCCTCGTGGCTGTCTGGCAGGGCGAGCCAGGTCTGGATCCCGAAGAGGCTGTTCGGGCCGGTGCGCGCAGTGGCCGTCGTGCGCTCCGAATGCGACACGCCGCGGCCCGCGACCATCCAGTTCAGCTCGCCGGGCCGGATCACCTGATTGGCGCCGGTGCTGTCGCGGTGATGAAAATCGCCGCGATAGAGATAGGTGACCGTTCCAAGGCCGATATGCGGATGCGGCCGGACATCGATCCCCTGCCCCGTGAGCAGTTCGGCCGGTCCGGCCTGATCGAAAAAGATGAACGGACCGACCATCTGGCGATTCGGCGCCGGCAAGGCACGGCGCACTTCGAAACCGCCGATATCGCGCGCACGGGGAATGATCAGGGTTTCAATTGCATCACTGCTGACCTCATCGGGACAGCCTGGTTCGATTGCCGGGTTCCAACTCATGTCTGGTCGCCTTTCCTTGTTTGCCAGGCGCGGATTTGCACGCGCCGCCCTGCTTGCTGCTCGTGTCCCGGAACTCGCCATGCAGCCGATGCCGGGGTGATGATGGTCTCGAGATCCGGCGCCGGGCTGTTTGCCTCCCTGCAGGACCTCTTCGGGCTCAAGCTCTCGTTTGATGGGCTCTGTCACCGCTGAGCGGTTCGGGAATGGGCCGGACATGAAGATGGCCCGCACCCGACATCGCATCGCCCTGCACCTGTTCGGACTGGCGCTCATAGTCGCGGCGGCGGACTTCTTCGGCCGCTTCCTCGACCTCTATCTCGGCAAAGCCGAGCGCACGCAGGCCGGCCGCGCCCATCTGGTAGGCGGATTCAACGGTTTCGCGGATCTCGAAATCCACGCCGGCGCGAATAAGCTCAACGGCGTGACCGCGATCGTAGCTGCGCACCAGGATCTTGGCCTGGGGGAATTCGTGCTGTGCCAGCTCCACGATATGGAGGGCAGCCTTGGGGTCATTGATGCAGACGATCAGCGCATCGGCCGTACCGGCGCCGGAATGGTGCAGCGTGTCGAGGCGTGTGCCGTCGCCGAAGAAGACCTTGAAGCCGAAACGCCCTGCTTCACGGATCCGGTCGGGGTTGGAATCGATGACCGACAGGTGGACGCCCTTTGCCAGGAGGAGTTGCGAGGCGATCTGTCCAAAGCGGCCAAAGCCGATGATAAGCACCCGGCCGCTCAGATTTTGCGCGGCTTCCACACCATGCATCTGCGGTGCGCTGCGCAGGAAACGGTCCGCCGCAATCATCAGGAGCGGTGTCAGCGCCATGGAGAAAATCACCACCGTCGTGAAGACGGCATTCGCACGCGCATCGATGACGCCGCCCGTCGCCGCTGCCGCGTAAAGCACGAAGGCGAATTCGCCGCCCTGCAGGAACATCGAGGTTCGATGGATTGCGTCGTGAACGGAACTGCCGAAGACACGCGCAACGCCGAAGACGACGGCGCCTTTTGCCAGCGTGAAAGCGCAGAGCATGGCCAGAAGAAGCAGCCATTCGGCGGCAACAACGGAAAGGTCGAGCGACATCCCCACGGCCAGGAAGAAGAGCCCCATCAGCAGGCCGCGAAACGGCTCGACATCGCTTTCGATCTGGTGCCGATAGCTCGAGCTCGACAGCATGACACCGGCGAGAAAAGCGCCCATCGCCATGGAAAGCCCGGCCATATCCATGAGCCAGGCAGCGGCGAGCACCACCAGCAGGGCGCCGGCCGACATGACCTCGCGGGTCCGCGCCCGTGCCAGGAGGGCGAAGAACGGGTTCAGCCCCCACTTTGCCACGCCGATCAGCACAAGCAGAGCGCCAATGCCCAAGAGGATGCTCGTCCACCCGGCCTGGCCGTCCGATAGGGGAGAGAGAAAGGCCACGACCGCCAGGAGCGGCACGATCATCAGATCTTCGAAGAGAAGAATGGAAACGGATTGCTGCCCCTCAGGCGTGGAAACCTCGCCGCGATCCTGAAGCACCGACATGATAACGGCTGTCGAGGAGAGGACGAAACCGGCGCCGGCAATAAAGGCGACGGGGGCGGACAGGCCGAAGACCAGCATTCCCGTCAGGGCAAGCGCGGCAATACCCAGCGCCACCTGCAGCAGGCCGAGGCCGAAAATCTGCCCGCGCATGGACCATAATTTCTGCGGGCGCAATTCCAGTCCGATCACGAACAGGAACATGACGACCCCGAGCTCGGAGAAATGCAGGATGGACAGCGTATTGGTAAATAGGCCAAGCACCGATGGTCCGACTAGGACACCGGCGGTGAAATAACCGAGCACAGAACCCAGGCCGAGACGGCGAAACAACGGCACTGCCGCGACGGCCGCTCCCATTTGAACAATAGCAGGACCGATCGTCTGTCCCAGGCTCACGTCAGCCATGCACTCGCCTTTCGATACCGGCCACCTCGACGATCGACATCAGCCGGCGGCGCCTTTTACGCTCCTTTGACGCTTCTAGGTTGAACATCCCGCCGACGCCGACATAATTGGTAGCCTTGCAGCAACTCGCTGGATAGTCGCGCAAACTGCAATAGTCTGTCTCGAAAAACGCAACGCCTAATGGAGGCTATCCGCGTTACCCTTTCTCTAAGGCACGCCGACGGCCGGTTGCACCTGGCCGGCTGCAAGGGACAAGTCCGCATTCATCGACAGAGAGGTTACCATCACCCAGACTCCAAGCAAATCTGCAAATACGCAGCCAGGCACCGACGCAAGGGAGGCTCACCTCCCGGACCGGCCCACCCGTCGCCGCTCATTCCTCGCCGATACGGTGGCGCTCCTGATTTTCTTCACGGCAACCGGCGCGCTCAACGAGCGCTTCATTGCCGGCATGAGCTGGGAGGAAGTCTGCAATGCCCGGCTCCTCGGTGCCGTACTCATGGTTCCGGTGGCTCGGCCCTATGGCTTGTGGCGGGATTGGATGATGAAGCGCGCCGGCGAGGCCACGATGTCGCAACTCTTCTGGGACAGCCTCTCCCTGATGACGTTTCAGGTGCCGATCTATGCGGCCATCATTGCCATCAGTGGCGCCGAAGGCGGCGGCCTGCTGAGCGGCATTCTCGGCGCGGCCGTCATGATGCTGGTGCTTGGCCGCCCCTATGGCGCCTTTCTCAACACGGTGCGACGCCTCTTCGGCCTTCCGAAGGGTGGCTCGAAGCCGATGTCGTTAAACACCGAGACCGGATCGCCTTGATCACGCTTGGCCGCTATCGGAAATCGTTGCCGGCAGGGGCGATGCGGACGACCACATGGATGGCCCTCCGGGGGCCATCGCTGTCTGCCGCACCGTCCCCCGCCGTCGCTTCAAAGACCGCCCTTGCTCGTCGGGGTCGGCGTGTTCAGCAATTGCTGCTCCCAGAGATAGGCAATGCCGCTGCCGCTCATGTGAGAGATCAGCACTTCCGTCAGTTCCTCGACATGCTCGGTACGTGCCCAGTCCCGCTGCCATTCACCCGCCAAAGCCATCCAGGTCATCATGTTGACGCCGGCCGAGATCATCCGCTGGATAGCGACCTGATGCGATTCCAGCGAACTTCCGCCCGAGGCGTCGGTAATGACGGTCACGTCCCAGCCTTCGCCGGCGGCCTGAATGGCCGGCATCGCCACGCAGACTTCCGTCCACAGACCGGCAATGATCAGCTGCTTGCGGCCCGTCGCCTTGACCAGCTCAACCACTTTCTCGTCCTCCCAGGTATTCACCCAGGTGCGGTCGATGACCTCCTGGCCAGGGAAGACATCGGTGATATGCTTGAAGATCTTGCCGCCGCGGTCGGCGATCACGCTGGTGAGGATGGTCGGGACGTTAAAGGCTTTTGCCAGCTTAGCCAGGGCCGTAACGTTGTTGACGATGGCTTGCGGATCGTGGCTATTGAGGTTGGTTAACTGATAGGGCTGGTGATCGATCAGAACAAGGACCGAATCCTCGGGCCGAAGCAGGGTATCGAGGCCGTTACGAAAGGTCATGGAAATATCCTATGTTGGCGGTTCGTCGGGCGTTCGCAGGCTGACCGCATCGGAGGGCTCTCCTACGCGACCAGCCAAACCTGACATTCTCTTACCCACGTCGGTAGCCGCAGGACGCGTGACGCGATGTTGCAGGAAAAGGAACACGAATTGGACATTGAGGATCTGAGGATATTCGTCGAAACCGCAGATGCCGGCGGCGTATCTTCAGCGGCGCTGCGTCTAGGTATGTCTAAATCGATGGTCAGCCGCAGGATCGCACAACTGGAATCAGAGCTTGGCGTGCAGTTACTCGCCAGAACCACCCGTGGCATTGCGCTGACGGAAGCTGGTGCAACTTTTAGGGAATACGCAGCCCGGACTTTTGCGGAACTGGACGTGGTCCGGGAAACGATCCTTCCAGCCGGAGAGCTTCGAGGGCGTATCCGCGTCGCCGCGCCGCTTACATTCGGCCCGACGCATTTTGCTCCCGTTCTGTCTCAGATGGCACGCCTACATCCACGCCTGCAGATAGATTCCTCCTATACAGACCGCTTTGTCGATCTTGTGGAAGAAGGTTTCGATTGTGCGATACGCGTCGGGTATCTCCCGGATTCAACTCTGGTGGCACGTCGCATCGGGCCCATACTTGGCACGTTGGTCGCGAGCCCTGCCTATATCGAGGCGCATGGTGCTCCCGCCACGCCGGACGAGATCGTCAATCACGAAGCCGTCTTTCGCAACAATGAGGCTTGGCAATTTACGGTTAACGACAAGATCGTTACGGTTCGCCCTCGGGGACGCTTCGTCGCCGACAACGGGGTGTCGCTGGTGGCGGCTGCTCTCGACGGTTTAGGACTCGCCTACGTTCCAGAACTGCTGGTTGCCAATCATATCTCATCAGGCGCCCTTGTGCCGATTATGACGTCTCATCCGATTCCGCCTGCCGCAATCTTTATCGTGCGACCGCCCAGCCAGTATCCGTCACGGAAACTAAGGGTGCTCACTGACATGCTGATCGAATGCTTTGGAACTTCCTCTCCTGGAGGCGATGCGTGAGACTCGAATAAAATCGCCGCCTTGAAGGGATTAGAACCGCCGACCTACCGCTTCTTTTCTCAAGCTGCTGAAAAAGCCCCCTTTGCTGCGTAACGGCTTATTATGGAACCTACGACTGCCGATAGGCGTCACACCCTTTTTTCTGACCACCATTCAGTCGATCGATTTTGCTGTTCTCACTGTAAGCAGTCGTCGCAGATTGAGATTGCGATCCGCGGCAAGTGCGAGGGAGGCGGTATCTTGATGAGAACGTTGTACCGCCGCTGCAACGCGAGCTTGGAGGGCAGGATCAGGTAGTTCAGAACCAAGCTCACGCCACAGCTTTTCCTGCATTGGGCCAAACATTTCCCAGAAGCCGCTCATGCCCTTCTCGCCTCCTGCCAGATGGTATGTCAGGAGGGGCCCCATCAAAGCCCATCGCAAGCCAGGCCCTTCGGTGACCGCTCGATCGATATCCTCCGCGGAGGCGACGCCGCTTTCGAGGAGATGGATGGCTTCACGAAAGATAGCAGCCTGCAACCTGTTGGCGACGTGGCCATAGATTTCCTTTTGCAGCCGGATGGGAACCTTTCCTAGACCGGCGTAAAAACACTCGGCTTGTTTCAGAAAAACCTCCTCCGTTCGCACGCCGCCCACGAGTTCGACCAGTGGTACCAGATGCGGCGGATTGAACGGATGGCCGAGCACCACCCGTTCCGGGTGGGCGCACGCAGCCTGCATATCGGTCACCGAAATTGCCGAGGAACTCGAGGCGATGATGACGTCGCGAGACGTCGCCGCGTCGATGCGGTGCATCAGCTCGATCTTGGCGTCCAGACGCTCGACTGCGTTCTCTTGGACAAAGTCCGTTTCCTTGCACGCCGCCTCGAGATCGGCCGAGAAGCGGAGTTTCCCGCGTCGGCCCGCATCGAGTAACGATTGCGGAAGGGATAGCCAACAGCGCTCTACTGCGGCGATCAGTTCGGCTTCGGCGTCCTCACGGATATCGGTGGCGACCACGTCGAGACCATGCGCCAGGAAGAGGCAGGTCCAGCTGGCGCCTATCGTCCCCGTCCCAACCACGGTGACCGTTCCAATTTCCTGCTTTTCCAATCCTGCCCTCCTCTTGCCTGCAATGCCGAAAGACGTCATGCGTCGATGGTGTGCGATGCTCAGTCCTCACGCCTCAGGCTCTGCGGCGCTTCGCCCTTCACGAGGTGGTGAGGACGATCCGCCCGTAGCCCTGCCGACACATCCGCTCCCACACCGCGCGGCGGCAGTTGGCGGATCCGAGCAGATAAACTGCGACGACCTTGTCGAATCCGCCATGCCATCTTGGGCATTGTTGACGAGGATGTCGATCCGGCAGCGGGCGGCTACGCGCTCCATCATCGCCTCGACATCGGCGAAGGAAGAGACGTCTGCGGGCTCGGCCACCGCTTCGCCGCTGGCCGCCTCGATCTCGCCCACCACCGATCGTGCCGCCTCTCCGACGGCACCTTCCGGCCCGGCCATGTCGTTGACGACGACTTTGCACCAGCACGGGCGAGCGCCACCGCGTGGCACCGGCCGAGACAGGTCCCGGCGCCGGTGACGATCGCTACCCGTCCCTCGAGTTCAGCCTGCATGCCATGTCTCTCCCATTCTCGCCGCACCTAGAAATTCACCCGGTCGGCACCCTTGAGCGCCAGCATGTCGCGGACCTCGTCAGGCGTCGCGATGCCCAACCCCAGCGCCTCCAGCACCTGGCGGATCCGGCGCACCTGTACGGCGTTCGACGTCGCGAGCCTGCCCGGACCGTCCCACAGCGAATCCTCCAGCCCGACCCGGACGTTGCCGCCCATTGCCGCCGCCATCGTGGTGATCGGCAACTGATGGCGCCCGGCGCCGAGCACCGACCAGACGTAGCTGTCGCCGAATAGCCGGTCGGCTGTGCGCTTCATGTGCGACACGTCGTCCGGGTGGGTGCCGATGCCGCCGAGAATGCCGAAGACGGTTTGGATGAAGAGCGGGCCCTCGACCAGGCCGAGGTCGCGGAAATGGGCGAGGTTATAGAGGTGGCTGGTATCGTAGCACTCGAACTCGAACCGCGTGCCTTTGCCGCCGCAGTGCTGGAGGATGTGCTCGATGTCCTTGAAGGTGTTCTTGAACACTGTGTCGCGGGTCTTCTCCAGATATTCCGGCTCCCAGTCGTGCTCGAACTTCTCGTAGCGGCTCAGCATAGGGTAGAGGCCGAAATTCATCGAGCCCATGTTGAGCGAGGCGACTTCGGGCGCAAACTTCAGCGCCGGTTGCAGGCGCTCCTCGACAGTCATCGTCGGGCTGCCGCCGGTGGTGAGGTTCAGCACCGCGCCCGTCGCCTGCTTGATGCGCGGCAGGAAGGCGGCGAAGGCGGCGGGATCCTGCGTAGGTCTGCCGTCAGCGGGATTGCGCGCATGCAGATGGAGAATCGCCGCGCCGGCCTCCGCAGCCTCGATCGCCTCCGCGGCGATCTGATCAGCGGTCACCGGCAGATGAGGAGACATGCTGGGGGTATGGATGCCGCCGGTGATGGCGCAGGTGACGATGACCTTGCGGGATGATCTGGCCATGTTCTCACTCCTTGCTGTCAGAGATTTTCGACATTGCCGCACACGCTGATCGCCTGGCCGGAAATGTTGGCGCCTCCCGGAGAGGCGAGGAACAGCGCGGTGGCCGCCACATCTTCGGGCTCGACCATGCGGCGGAGCGAGATGTTGGAAAGATATTGCGCCTCCATCTCCGCGTAGCTGACCCCTGCGGCGATGGCCCTATCACGGATGACGCCTTCGATGCGGGCACCGCGCACCACCCCCGGCAGGATGGCGTTGACGCGGACCCCGTCCGGACCCATCTCCTTGGCGAGGCTCTGCGTCAGCCCGACGATGCCCCACTTGGCCGCCGAATACGGCGTGCGCAGCGCATAGCCCAGGCGGCCGGCGACTGACGAGATGTTGAGGATCAATCCGGCATCACTGGCGCGCAGCAGCGGCGCGGCACGCCGCAGCACCAGGAACTGGCCCATCAGGTCGATATCGACGGTACGGCGGATGTCTTCAACCGAGAGTTCGTCGATGGCACCGGTCGGCCCGGCGATCCCGGCATTATTGACCAGAACGTCGAGTCCGCCCAGCCGCGCTGATGCGGCGTCGAGCAGCGCGTCGACCTGCGCCTCGTTCGAAATGTCCGCGAGGAGCGTCTCCACCTCCGGATGTTGTTCGGCGAAAGAGGCAAGCGCCATCTCGTCGATGTCGCAGGTCAGTACCCTCGCCTCGGCTTCGAGGAAGGCGCCGGCGATCGCCGCACCGATCCCCGAGGCGCCTGCGGTGACAAGAACCCGAAGACCGGCGCGCGGCCGCATCCTTTCAATCATGCTCATTTTGTATCCCGTCGATGCATGTCTAGAAGCAAGGCCATGTCAGGCGACCTCAAGCCAGTTGCGGCGCACCTCGGGTGCGGCGTCGAGTTCGCCGGGCGTGCCCTGAAACACCAGTTCGCCATGGCCCATGACCATGACCTGCTGAGCGACCTTGAGCGCGATCGTGAGCTTCTGTTCGACCAGCAGCACGGCGACGCCGCACCGGCCGATGTCGAGGATCACTTCCATCACGACCTCGACGATCTTCGGCGCCAATCCCTCGGTCGGCTCGTCGATCAGCAGCACACGGGGGTTGCCGAGCAGCGACCGGCAGATGGTCAGCATCTGCTGCTCGCCACCCGACAGGTAGCCGGCGCGGATGGTACGCCGCTCCTTCAGCCGAGGGAAATAGTCGTACATTTCTCCCAGCGACCAGCGATGGACGCCCCGCGCACCCTTCTGGACACCCATCGCCAGATTTTCCTCGACCGTCAGGTTGGGGAAGACCAGCCGTTCCTCGGGCACATAGCCGATGCCCTGGCGGCAGATGCCGTAGGGCCGCTGCCCGGCAAGCAACCGTCCGTCCAGCGTCACCGTTCCGGCCGTCGGGGGCACGAGGCCCATGATCGCCTTCAACAGCGTCGAGCGGCCCGAGCCGTTGCGACCGAGCAGCGAAACAATGGTGGATTCGGGGATCTCCATATCGATCCCGTGCAGAATGTGGCTCTTCCCATAGTGGGCGTGCAGCCCTTTGACTTCGAGCAGGCTCATGACGCCTCCTGGCCAAGATAGGCTTCCTGTACGTCGCGGTTGGCGCTGATCCGTTCGGGCGTATCGGTCGCCAGGATGTTCCCGTAGACCAGTACGGAAACCCGGTCGCAGAGACTGAAGACGACGCTCATGTCATGCTCGACCATCAGCAACGTCTTGCCTTCGGTGACCGAGCGGATCAGTTGCACCGCCTTCGCGGTCTCCTCGCGGGACATGCCGGCGGTCGGCTCATCGAGCAGGATCACGTCGGCCCCGGTCGTCAGGGTCATGCCGATTTCCAGCGCCCTCTGTTCGGAATAGGTAAGATCGCCGGCAAGATCGTGACCGCGCGCCTCCAGACCCACCCGCGACAGAACCTCGGCGGTTTCCGAGTTGACCTCCCTCATGACCGACACGGGGCGGAACAGGCCGTAGCGGATCCCGTGACGGGCAAGCACGCCGATGCGCAGGTTCTCGAACACGCTGAGGCGGTGGAAGATGTTGGTGATCTGGAACGATCGCGCCAGCCCGGCGCGGTTGATCCGGTGGGGCGAGAGGCCGCCGATGCTGCGTCCATTGAGCGAGATCTCGCCGGACGACGGTTGGAACATGCCGGAAATCAGGTTGAAGAGCGTGGACTTGCCGGCCCCGTTCGGGCCAATCACCGCGTGGCGCTCGCCGGTACGGATGTCGAGGTCCAGTCCCTGCATGACCCGGATCGGTCCGAAGGACTTGGTCACGGCGGCAAGCCGCAGCGCCGGCTGGTCTGTCATCACCGCAGTCATATCGCACCTCGCACGGAAGCAGGCTCGGCCGTGTCGTCGACCTGTCTGCCCTTGTGTTCCCACAGGACGGCGATCCGTCGGCGGGCGCCGACGAGGATGGCACCGCCACCGGCGAGCAGCACCAGGGGCACGAGCCACGTGAGAATCCCGGTCGGATGCCAGTATGAGCCGAACAGTTGGTAATCGGGCAGGCCACCGCCTGTGCTCCGCCGCATCCTCGCGTATTCCTCTCCGAACAGGACCGCGACGGTCTCGGTGAGGAACACCACGCCTGCCGTCAGCAGCAGTCCTCCGGCGAGCGCCAGCAGGTAAGGCCGCCAAACGCGTGGCCAGTCGAGGCGGTGCCGGTTGTGGATGTGATGCTGCACGACGCCGCCGATACCGGTCGGCACGAAAAGCATCACCAGCACGAAGATCAGGCCCTGGTAGAAGACCCAGGATCGGGTGAGGTCGGAGACCAGAAACGAGAACAGCGTGAATGCCACCGCGCCGATCACCGGACCGAGGAAGACAGTCGAGCCGCCGACGAACGTGTGCAGGACGACCTGGGCAGAGACGTCGCTGGCAAACAGCGAGTAGTTTGCCGTTTCGTTGGAGATGGCCAGCAGCGAGCCGGCGATCCCGGCCGTCATCGCCGAGATCGCGAAGACCACCACCTTGGCGGAATGCGCGTTGTAGCCGAGGAAGCGCACGCGCTGCTCGTTGTCGCGCAAGGCCAGCGTCAGCCGGCCGAATGGCGTGCGCGTGTAGGCCCAGAGGCCGAGGCCGCAGAGCAGGACCCATCCGAGCGTCAGATAATAGACCTCGATCGTCGAGCCGAAGATGATACCGCTCCAGGGCATCCTCATCGACGAGACGCCGGATTCGCCGCCGAACATCCCTTTCAGCTGCGGCGCCAGCGAGTGGAAGAGCTCGGCGATGGCAAGCGTCACCAGAGCGAAGTAGACGCCGGATCGCATCGTGGCGAAATAGCCGGCGAAAAGCCCGAGCAGAAGGCCCGCGGCGGCCCCTGCCAACGGCACCAGCGGCGTCGGGAAGGCGAACCCGCCCTCGATCGCGATCATCAGATGCAGGGCGGCGAATGCCCCTATTCCGAAATAGGCGGCATGCCCGAACGAGAGCAGCCCGGCCTGCCCCATCAGCAGGTTGAATGCCAGCACGAAGAGGCTTGCGATCAGAAGGTTGACCAGCGCGTTCTGCCAGGCGGCGCCCAGGAAGGGCGGAAGGGCGAGCAACAGCACCAGAACGACGACAATGAAAATGTTTCGCATCGAGACCATCTCAGTTGCGCTCGCCCATCAGTCCCGCCGGTCGGACCAGCAGCACGAGCAGCATCAGTGCGAAGGGGATCGTGGCGCTGATCGACGACAGTTGGAGCGTCATTAAACCTCCGATCGACGTCGCCCAGTCACCGAGGCCGACGAAGCCGAAGAGGTTTGCCAGCGACCAGTCCAGGCCGACCGCGAAGGACGAGAACAGGCCGATCAGCAGCGAGGCGACCAGCGACCCCTTGAGCGAGCCAAGCCCGCCGACGACGACCACGACGAAGACGATGACCCCGAGCTCGATCCCCATGTTCGGGTTGGTCGGATAGAAGGCTCCCGCAACAGCGCCGGCCAGTCCGGCAAGTGCGGCGCCGGATCCGAAGACGAACATGAATACGAGTGGGATGTTGTGACCCAGCGCCTCTGCCATGGCCGGCAAGCGTTCGGCTGCTCGTACGACGATGCCGGTCCGGGTCCGCGTCAGCAATAGCCACAGGAGGGTGAACATCAACACCGCCACACCACCGATGAACAGCCGGTAGAACGGATAGTCGGCGCCGAAGATCTGGAAGGCGGAAAACCGCATGTCGCTCGGCATCTGGTAGTTCACCGGAAAATCGCCGAAGAACAACTTGACCAGTTCCTCGATGATCAGCGCTAGCCCGAACGTCAGGAGCAGTTCGTGGGCATGACCGTGCGCATGGACCCGCGGCAGCAGGAAGCGCTCGATCGCCATCCCGGTCAATCCGACGAAGATCGGTGCGACGACGATCCCTGCCCAGAAGCCGAACAGCGACGAGACGGCGTAGGCGACGTATGCGCCCAGCATGTAGAACGATGCATGCGCGAAGTTCAGGACGCCCATCATGCCGAAGATGAGCGTCAGGCCGGCCGAGACCATGAACAGCAGCAGGCCGTATGTCACGCCGTTCAGCGTTGAGATGATCGCAAATTCCATGGGACTTCCTAAGTGGGAAACGGCAGAAATCGTCCGGCCGGCAGCGACGCCCGCCGGACCACGGCCTGCGTGATCTACTGCTTGGGCCGTTCCATCTTGCAGCTTTCCTGGACCGGATAGATCGCCGCATCACCGGCGATCACCTTGACCGTCTGGAAGCCCATGTCGGTGCCGTCCGCCGGGTACTTCGGCTTCTCGACGACCTTCGAGACGACCACTGGACGGATCGTCTGGTGGTCGTCTTTGCGCACCGAGATGGGGCCGAGCGGGGTTTCGTAGGTGGTGTTTTCGAGCGCCAGCGCGATCTTCGTCACGTCGATCTCGCCACCGTTAAAATTGACGGTGCCCAGCGCCTGCTGCAGCGCGCCGAGCGCGAATGCCGAATGTCCCTCGACGAAGATCGGATAATGACCAGTCGCCGTCTTGAACGCTTCGGCGAACTTGCCGTCGGTCGCGGCGTTGTCGTAGTTGTTGGCGATGTAGTGGCCAAGTGCGGTCTTGCCGGCATTGGCGATGTTGCCGGGCTGATCGAGGAAGGCCGTGGCAAAGGTCACATCCAGCCCGGCATCGCCCGCGGCCTTCATCAGCAGCAGCAGGTCGTTCGACCAGTTGCCGGTAAAGACGGTGTCGGCGCCGCCCGATTTGATCCGCGCGACGAACGGTGCAAAGTCCTGGATCTTGTTGACGTCGTGCAGCACTTCGCCGACGACCTTGTAGCCGCCCCCGTCAGCCGCCGCAGCGACTGCAGCCTGCATGTCCTGGCCCCAGGAATAGTTTTGATTGATGGAGTAGACGCTCTTGCCGAGGTCGCCAGCCTCCTTCATCGCGCTGACCAGCGCATTCACCCGCATCGGCGCGGTTGCCGTATAGCGGAAGTGGTAGAACTGGCACTTGGCCCCGGTAAGCTCCATCGCGTCGGCACCAAGGTTGATGAAAATCACCTCCTTGCCGGCATTCCGCAGATTGTGCTTACGCACATCCTCTGTCAGCTGCCCGGCGATCGCCGAGGAGGCACCCTGGAAGATGACGTCGACGCCATCGGCCACAGCCTTGCGAAACTTGTCGGCAGCTTCCGGCGCACCGCCGGCATTGTCGTATTCCGTCACCACAACGGGCTCACCGTTGAAGCCGCCCGCGGCATTGATGCGGTCCACTCCATACTTGACGGCGTTGGCATAAAGCCGCCCGGTCGAGGTCTGCGCGCCCGACAGGCTTTCGATGATGCCGATCTTCAAGGGTTCGGCCATGGCCGACGTTGCGCTCAACGCGGCTACAGCAGTAGCAGCGGCCCATGCGAGACGTTTCATATCGTTCTCCTCCCAGAGATATCTAACTGCGTGCCGCTCCCGCCTGGCTGCGTCAGCCTGACAGAACCTCCTTGGGCACTGACCAATCTAAACACAGCCGCAGCGGGCTGTAAAGCTATAAGATATGTGATCACACGTGAAGATACCGTGGCGGCGCTCAGGGTCCCCGTTGCCTGCATGGCAAATTGAAAGTAGAACGCCGGTGCGTGGGAGGCTGGAGGCTGCTTGCTGCCCCGTTCCCTGTACAAGCGCGCAACTCCTTCGACGCAGCCCAGCGAGGCCTCAAGCACGTGAACAGTTTCGATATGACGACGAAGAGCCCGCGCACGCTGACGCCGGTCGACGTGACGACGGTGCAGGAGCGCGTCTACCAGAGCCTCCGGCTTGGTCTTCTGAAGGGGGAATTCTTGCCCGGAGAACAGGTGTCGATCCGTTCGCTTGCTGAAGTCTTCGGCACCAGTCCTATGCCGGTGCGCGAGGCGGTTGCTCGCCTGATCGCCGAACGGGCGATCGAGCAATCGGGACCACGGACGCTGCGTGTGGCGCCTTATCTGGCTTCGGACCACGAGAATTATATCCGTGTCCGCATGCAGCTGGAAGGTTATGCGGCGGAACGGGCGGCCAGTGCACCCAAGAATCCTGCACTTGTTGGCGCTCTCAGACGTCACAATGAGGGTATCGCAGAGGCGCTCGAGGCTGGCGACTTCGATGCTGCCTTGGCTGGCAACCAGGCCTTTCATTTCGAACTCTACCGGGCCGGCGGTTATCCGCAACTGCTCGATATCATCTCGACGCTCTGGCTCCGCACGGGTCCCATCGTAGCCTCCGCGCGTCGGGACAAGGCTCTGTTTGAGCGGATCTTCAATATTGGCGTCAAGATCCACAATGATGCTATCGATGCGGTTTCGCAGCGAGATCGCGCGGCTGCACGCCGCGCCATTAATCTCGACATCCGTTCATCGCACCTGTCGATCAGGCGATTCTACAAGAATGCATCGGGCGGAACGGATAGCGCTGGTAGTTGAGCTTCAAAAGCCAACATGTTCCAGCTCTACGTCTCGAAGCTCGGCGGGGGATTTCAACGACGAGGCCTCAAAACGCTCGATTGCGATCATCGCCTACGTGCGGCAAGGCCGGACAGAAGGGAGCGAAGGCCACTGCGTGTACTCTCGGCGAGCCCCATCCGCAGCCTTGTGCCAAGCGTTCGCGTCACGACTTCTCGATCTGGGCAAGACCGAAGATCAGCAGTGCGAATGCTCCGAGAATATTTATGACGACAAACGTCGTTTGTAAGATGAACTCCCTGAATCCGGCCGCGAAGCGCCGCTTATTGCTTGCCGGCTAGGGAATTCTAAAGCGTCCGGATGCGCGCAAGGCCTCTCCGATACCTGCACGCCACCAAGATCGGCTAATTGAAAACCAAGACCAGCAGCGGGACTTTTTCCTTCCGGATGGAACCATGCCGGCCGCAGCGCTGATTGCCTACCTGACCTATGCGGCGGGTACAGTCATGGACTTCAAGGAGCGTGGGCAGCGAGAACTTGCATGGCTTTCCCCGAGCGAAGCGGCAAGGCGTGTCCGAGGACTGGAACTTAAATCAATGCTTGTCGAATTCCCTTCTCTGGCTCGCGTTCTCGTCGGCTGGCCGTCGAAGGTCCCATTCGCCCAGCCCCTCAATGAAGCGTGAAGTTTTCCGGCCCCAGTAGCTGCGTCAGGCGAAGTACAGGAACCGGTTTCAGGTGCCGCAGTAGGCAATGCGCCAGCAGCTCGACCGATTGTCCACGGTCAGACAGGTTCAGCGTTCGAACCGCTCGAGCATCCTCTTCAGTTGTGCATTTTGCAGCTGAAGCTTGCGCGCCAGCTGGTCCCGCAGCAGCCTGATCTCCTCATCAAGGCGGATTGCGGCGTCGGAAACGGCGGGAACGCCTGGAGGGGGTGGCGGAACGGCTTCACCCCCTGCCGCTGTCTTGCCCCGCGTGCGGCGCTTTCGCGTTGCACCTTCGCCAGTCTGCGTGGGTTTCGGTGCGCCGTGCACGGCCGAATTGGCGTTACCGGACAAGGCCGGATCAGCCGCCTCCACGCGCCCGGCGCCTTCGATATCTGCCGTGCCGTCAACAGCGCTTGCCGTTTCTTCGGAATGATCCGGGACCGCTGACACCACCTCCGATTGTTCGTAGGCGACCGGCTTTTCGTCGACCGGAGGATCGACGGCGTTCAATCCGTTGTCGGCGACCGTTTCGGTCGGTTTGGCGATGGCCAGTACGTCCGGCTTCACGTCATCGGTCCGGCCCTGTTCGTGGCGCTGCTGACGTCGCGGCGACACAAGCCGGGTAAGAAGCTTCCAGGGAGACGCCATTTTATTCGACCTCGTATTCTACCTCGCATGCAGGCTGCGAGCAAAAGCTTTGGCGGCGGGACTAGCCGCCGCCAAGATATTCGTCTCGATATAGCCTTGAGAATGCGGCCGGCGCTTGACCGACGGCTGCCGATCAACCGAGGTTGAGCCGCTTTCGCAGATCGGCATTTTCAGCACGCAGCTTCTCGGCCAGCTGCTTGCGCAGTCTTTGGTTTTCGTCTTCCAGCTGCAGGAGATCCGCAAACTCGTCAACTGCCGCCACCGACGGAGCGGTCGCTGCCTGCACCGCCTTCGCAGCACGTTTGACAGGCGCACGTTTGGCGCTTGGCGCACCTTCGTCGGACCTTGCCTTGCGTCCTCTCTTCGGCTTGACCGCTGCGGCATTCGAAGCCGCTGCCGGTTGCGCCGAAACTGCGGCTGAGCCCGTTTCAGCGGCCGCCTTTTTGGCGCGAGGTTTGCGCTCCTTCTTCGGTGCGGGCGCCGCAACCGTCGGCGTCTCAGCATCAGTCATCTATTCATATCGTCGGCCATTATGGTCTCCTGTAGAGCCGAATTGATTGCAGGACCGGCAACTGCGGGTGAAGCCTCTTATCGCTCGCTTCGATCTGTATTCCTCCTCGGGGCAACAAACGTTTAGGGCGCGACGGGCTGGTTTATTTCGAAGGTGATGGAACGATCATCGCCCGAAAGGATTGCCTGCTCACGGATCTGTGAACAAGGATCCGCACGAGAGGAAATCCCCAAATGTACAAGATCATTTTTGCCGCGGCGTTGCTTGGCGCGTCCGCGTTCTCCGCGCTGGCCCAGACGACCCCGGCTCCGACGACCAATGGCAATACACCGGCGGTCGCAACTCCCGATTCCAAAAATGCCACGGCACCTGTCGAAGGCGCCAACAGCTTCACCGAGAGCCAGGCCAGAGGCCGCATCGAGAAAGCCGGCTACACCGACGTCAAGGATCTCAAGAAGGATGACAAGGGCATCTGGATGGCGTCCGGCATGAAGGACGGCAAGTCCGCCGTAATCGCCCTCGACTATCAGGGCAACGTCGTCGCCAAGTGACGCTCAATCATTTCCAAGGAGAATACTCAAATGAATACCGTTACCGGACTTTTCGACGACTATACCGACGCCAGCGCTGCGGTCAGCGCCCTTGAATCCGCAGGCGTTCCTTCCAGCGACATCAGCATCGTTTCGAACAATGCCGACAATCGCCACGGCGAGCATTCCAACGCGGGCGAAGGTGCCGGCACGGGCGCTGGCATCGGCGCAGTGGTCGGCGGTGCTGGCGGGCTTCTGACAGGCCTCGGCCTGATGGCGATCCCGGGTGTCGGACCTGTCGTTGCGGCCGGCTGGCTCGCCGCAACGGCCGCTGGCGCCGTTGCCGGTGCTGTCGCAGGCGGCGCAGCTGGCGGTCTGATTGGCGCCATGACCAGCTCGGGCGTCTCGGAAGAAGATGCCCATGTTTATGCAGAAGGTGTCCGCCGCGGTGGCTCGCTTGTGACGGCCAAGGTCGATGACGCGCTTGCGCCGCAAGCCGAGGCGATTCTCAAGCGCTCGAACTGGGTCGACCCGGCCGAACGGCGTGTTGCCTACAACCAGCAGGGCTGGACAAGGTTCGATGCCACGCTCGACCCCTACGGTCCCGAGCAGATCGAACAGGAACGCGGTCGCTATCGTCGCCCCGGCCTCTGACCTCAACTCACGCGCGTCCTGCGAAGGGCGCGCGTTCTTCATTGATTACCGCGGTCAGCGTCGCTGACCATAATAGGAGCCTATCATGGCCAAAGAAATCAAGAAGCTTGACGAGCTGTTTCACGACACCCTGAAGGACGTCTATTTTGCCGAAGGCAAAATCGTCGAAACCCTCCCGAAGATGGAGAAGGCCGCCAAGAACAAGGAACTCAAGGCCGCATTCACCAAGCACCTGGGTGAAACCAAGGTTCACGTCGAGCGCCTGGAAGAGGTCTTTAAGATCATCGGTCAGAAGCCGCAGAAGAAGACCTGCGACGCCATCATGGGCATCACCAAGGAGGGTGCCGAGATCATGGAGGAGTACGAGGGTTCTCCCGCTCTCGATGCCGGCCTTCTGGCTGCAGCCCAGGCCGTCGAGCATTATGAGATGTCGCGTTATGGCACCCTGCGGACCTGGGCCCTCGAGCTCGGAATGAAAGATGCCGCCAAGCTGCTCCAGACAACACTCGATGAAGAGCAGGCGACCGACATCGCCCTCACCTTGATTGCGACGTCTGTCGTCAATCAGAAGGCCGAATAATACGAAGGGGACTTCAAGTTCTGGAGTCCCCGCGACCTCGGCTCCTATACCCAGCGACCGCCCTCAAGCCTTGTTCAGCTCGATATCACGGCGCCACTTAAGAATTATGCAAAATCTAGCTCAACAATGAGACGGGCGTGAGAGACAACAATGTCGAGCAGGCGCTGCGGGTTCTGAAAAAGAAACTGCAGCGCCAAGGTGTTTTTCGGGAGATGCGCCTGCGCGAGCACTTCGAGAAACCGTCAGAGAAGCGGACACGCGAAGGCAGACGCTGTCCGCCGCGCCCGCAAGCTGATGAGGAAGAAATTGGAGCGGGAGGGTGCGTGCAGTTGCAGTCTCGTTAAGCAAGAAAGGTCAACGCTAGCCATCCGCGACTAGCCGTTGATCGGCGACCGACGAGTCCACACTCCCCCGGCCGCCGGCTCGCCCACGCTTATCGCTGAGATCGAGTAGCGCGAGATTGCTGCCTCCTAAAAAGCAGCCTTGAATCAGACCCTACCTGATTTGAAAAGGCACTTTGTCAACAGGGCCTAACACTACTTTGGCAGAATTGATTTTGGCGTCATTTGGAACCTGATACGGCAGTGTGGACATCGTTGTGGTGGATGGTGGTTTGAGAGCGCGGCTATGACGGCGCGTCGGATAGCTGGCAGTGTCGGTT
>NZ_PVBL01000044.1:0-30487 GCF_002968555.1 Neorhizobium sp. T6_25 | reverse complement strand
GGTTTAAACTGCCGAACCCTCCCGTCCAAATCAGGCGTCGGCGTTGCGGGGATCTAACCCTTCCCCTTGTGGGGCGGGTGGCCGGCAGGCGGGAGGGCTTTTGCTACACGATTGTCCGACAAGGGAATGATTGATTGACGCACCTCGTTACCATCGACAATGTCGACATGCGCTATGGCGGCGCGGCCGGCACGCTCGCCGTCTCCGGCCTCACCATGAAGGTCGGCAAGCGCGAGTTCGCGGCCGTCGTCGGCCCGTCCGGCTGCGGCAAGTCGACATTGATGAAACTGGTCACCGGCCTGCACATCCCGCAGAGCGGCGTCGTCATCGTCGCGGACAAGCAGGTGACCAAGCCGGTCTCGATCGTCGGCATGGCCTTTCAGAACCCGACCATGCTGCCCTGGCGCACCACGCTCGACAACATCCTGCTGCCGCTCGAAATCGTCGAGAGACACCGCCACCGCCTGCGCACCAACAAGAAGGAATATGTCGAGAAGGCCGAGCACCTGCTCGAAACCGTCGGCCTCAAGGGGTTCGGCTCGAAATTCCCGTGGCAGCTTTCCGGCGGCATGCAGCAGCGCGCCAATCTCTGCCGCGCACTCATCCACGAACCCGAACTGCTGATGCTCGACGAGCCGTTCGGCGCGCTTGACGCCTTCACCCGTGAAGAACTGTGGTGCGTCATCCGCGACCTGCACGCGGCGCAAGGCGTCACCATCGTCCTCGTCACCCATGACCTGCGCGAGGCGACCTTCCTCGCCGACCGCATCTTTGTGATGAGCGCCCGTCCCGGCAAGGTGCTGAAGGAACATACCGTGCCCTTCGCCCGGCCCCGCGATCTCGAAGTCACGTACGAAAAGGCCTTCAACGACATGGTGCATGAACTGCACGGCGAAATCGCCAGCGCGAGGGTTGTCGCATGAGCGCCGTCACGGAAAACACCCCAACATCCGCGACGCCGGCCAAACCGCTTTCCCAGCGCATCAACTGGGTGAAGCTCGCCCCTTGGCTCTACACGATCGGGCTCTTCGTCCTCTGGGAACTGCTGGTCATCGTGCTGCAGACCTCGCCGACCGTGCTGCCGGCACCCTCCCGCGTCTTTCAGGCGATCGTCCAATACTGGTCGCCGATCTGGAAGAACTCGCTGCAGACGCTTTATACGACCACCGTCGGCTTCGCGATCGCCGTCGTCGCGGGCCTTGCGATCGGCCTCTTCATCGGCTGGTCGAAGGCGATCTATGCCGGGCTCTACCCGTTGATGATCGGTTTCAACGCCATCCCCAAGGTGGCGCTCGTGCCGATTCTGGTCATCTGGTTCGGCATCGGCGCCGTACCGGCCATATTAACCGCCTTCCTGATCTCCTTCTTCCCGATCGTCGTCAACGTCGCGACCGGCCTTGCCACGATCGAGCCGGAGACCGAGGACGTGCTGCGCGCGCTCGGCGCAAAGAAGCTCGACATCATGCTGAAGGTCGGCATTCCGCGCTCGATGCCCTATTTCTTCGGCTCGCTGAAGGTGGCGATCACGCTCGCCTTCGTCGGCTCGGTCGTTTCGGAAACCGTCGCCTCGAACTATGGCCTCGGCAACATGATGAGTTCGGCCCAGAGCCAGTTCAACGTGCCGCTGGTCTTCGCCGGCCTCTTGATGCTCGCCGTCGAAGGCATCGCCATGTATGCGCTGATGGCCTGGATCGAGAGGCGCATGACCGGCTGGGCCCACCGCTCGACCATGTCGCAGTGAGGAGTCTCCGAGCGAAGCGGTCCATTTGACCTTTACATCGAGTGCAAATGAACTACATTGGCGCTCGACTCAAAGGAGCCTTGCCAATGGAAGTCGCCGCCAGAAAAGAAAAAGCAGAACAGCTGACGGCCGTCGCGCTGAAGGCTTTCGGCAACGTCGTGGCCGAATGGGGCGTGCCGGTGAACGAGGCGGCGGCCCTGGCGGATATGTCGGAAAGCACCTGGAAACGTGCCCGGAAACCGGGTTATTCGGGCGGCTTGACCAAGGACCAGATGCTGCGCCTCAGCGCCGTCATCGGGATCTATAAGGCCCTAAAACTCTATTTCAGCGATCCGATCGCTTCCAGATGGATGACGTTGCCGAACGAGGGGCCGCTGTTCCACGGCACTCGCCCGATCGATACGCTGATCGAGGAGGGGCTGCCGCAATTCCTTGCCGTTCGAAACTACGTCGATGCCTTGCGGGGCGGCGCGTGATCGTTACGCCTGTCAGCGACCGGGGCCTCGTGCGGCTGATCCCGGCGACCTACCACAAGCCGCCTAGCCTGCGCGGCCTGGTGGATAGCGACGAGGAACTGGCGATCCTTGCCGAGATCGAGGGCATGACCAGCGCCCGGCTGACCGCCGAGCGGGGATTGAACCTGCATCTCGACCGCCGCGAGCTCGCCTGGAAACGCCGCAAGCACGACCTGCAGGTTTACGGCAATACCCATATCAACGCCGCCTTCACCTATACGCGAAAAGGCGGGAACCGCTTCAACGACGAAAACCGCGGCGCCTGGTACTGCAGCTGGGACACGATGACGTCGATTGCCGAGGTCGCCTTCCACAAGACGCGGGAACTGAGGTTTATTGGCCTGTTCGAGGAGACGGCGCGCTATGTCGAACTGCTGGCGGATTTCATCGGCGAGTATCCGGACATCACCGGCGAACGCGGCCACCCGGCGCTCGATCCGGATCCCGCGATCGGTTACCCCCAGGGGCAGGTGCTTGCCGAAAGGTTGAGGCGCGACGGCCATGACGGACTGATCTATCCGTCGGTGCGGCACGATCAGGGCCGCTGCCTCGTCGCCTTCGAGCCGACTGCCATCCGCAACGTACGCCCGGGTGCATCCTGGGACATCGTCTGGTCGGGCAGCGAGGAATATGATCTCAAGGCCGTATGACGGCGATCGCCGATTCGATTCTCGCGAAAATTTGGGCATCGGGGCCGGCTTCCTCGTAAAAAGCCGGCCCCGATGCATCCTTTCCTTCAGGTCCGCTGCGTGACCGGTTCGTCCGCACCGTGAGGAGCCGGAGGTCCGCTCTCACCGGTGACGTCGCGGGTTTCTTCCTGAGGGTCTGGAATCTGTTCCAGGGATTTGTCGCCAGGGAATTTATCGCTGGGGAATTTGTCAAAGGCGAGCTTGACCTCCCTGGTCAGGTCGCGGCCGGTTTCCCACCAGTCGCTGCTCTTCGTCCAGTAGCGCAGCGTCAGCTTGGCGCTGCCGGCATCGAATTCGGCGACGTAGACGGTCGGCGCCGGATCCTTTAGTACCCGCCTGTCGCCGCTGGCGATCGCCATCAGTTTCGCCTGGGTCCGGCCGATGTCGCGGTCGGTGCCGATACTGGCCGAAATCTCGTTGCGGCGCGTCTTCAGCCGGCTGTAATTGGTGATCGGCACGTTCCACAAGGTCGAGTTTGGCGCCAGCCGATAGACGCCGTCGGCGGTCCGAAGCTCGGTCGCAAACAGCCCGACATCGACGATCGTGCCGGTGACGCTGCCGGTCTCGATGCTCTCGCCGACCCGGAACGGCCGCAGGACCAGGAGCATGATGCCCGCCGCGATGTTCTGCAGCGTGCCCTGCAGCGCGAGGCCGACCGCAAGGCCGATCGCGCCGAGGGCGGCGAGCACAGATGCTGTCTGCACCCCGAACTGGCCGAGCACCATGACGACGACGATAACCAGGATCGCATAACGGATGATGTTGGAGAAGAATTGCGACAGCGTCGCATCGATGCCGTGGATGCGCGACAGGCCGCGATGAGCCCAGCGGCTGATCAGGCCGGCGGCCATCCAGCCGAGAATGAGGAGAACGATCGCGCCGACGGCGGAGAAGGAATATTGCACCGCCAGCGCGCTCAGCTGAGCGAGCGCCGCTCTGGTTGCCACAACGAATTCCGACGCCTGGTCCATCCGGCGGTCTGCTCCTTCTTCGGTTTCGCCGTTAATTGGCGCAGCAGGCCGCGAGGTCAAGGAAAAAATGGAGGTTTCCCACCTCCAGCTAAACAATTAGGAAAATTCAACTTTCAGGTTCAAGCCGAGATTTTTAGCGGCAGAATGAAGGAGGCCCGGCCATCGGTTTCGGCGCCGCGGCCTATCCCCTTGATGGCAGCGACCAGCCGACCGTTTCGCCCGAGCAGCCGGTCGCCGATCTCGATCAGCCGCGTATTCGGCGTCGCATGCGGCGCGACACTGCGAAGCCTCGCAGCCAGCGCGAAATCGTCCTCTTCCGGGTTGAGCGAGAGTGCGGCGATCACCGCTGCGGCAGGCGAACGGGAGACGCCCATCCAGCAATGGATGACGATCGGCGTCGACTGGTCCCAGTCACGCACGAAGCCGATCAGGCTTTCCACATGCGCCTCGCTCGGCGCGATCAAGCCGCCGGTCCCGGCAAAGCCGATATCGTTCATCGCCAGCTTCAGGTGTCGGTCGGCGGCAATCACGCCCGGCCGGTGAAAGTCCTGGCCCTCGGCGATCAGGCTCACCATTTCGCGCGCCTTATGGCGGACGGCTGTCTCGGCGATGGAGCTCAGCGGACAGACGACGATCGCGGTCACGGCGTCTTGCCCGCGCGCTCGGCCTCGATCTGATGGAAACGGTCGAGGAAAAGCTGCTGCGCCGCCAGCGCCGGCATCGGCTGGATCGGCAGCATGTCTCGGGTGATGCCGCGAGGCTGGCCGAAAAATTTCCGCGCCTCGGTGACTGAGAAGCCGGCAAGTTCCGTGGCCTCGAAAAAGGCAGCGATCGTGTCGGCCTTCTTGATCAGCGCCTTGAGTTCGCGGGTCGGATGCGGCGGCAGGCCGAAACGCAGGTGGATCGCCGCCTCCAGCCGCTGTTCGACCGCCTTGTAGCCGCCACCGACCACCGATTTGAACGGCGAGATCATGTCGCCGATCACATATTCCGGCGCATCGTGCAGTATCGTCATCTGCAGCGCATCGGCCGTGCAGGCCTCGTTGCAGCGGCGAAAGATCTCCTCGACGACAAGGCAGTGCTGGGCGACGGAAAAGGCATGGTCGCCGCGCGTCTGGCCGTTCCAGCGGGCGACGCGGGCAAGCCCGTGGGCGATATCGGAGATTTCGATGTCGAGCGGCGAGGGATCGAGCAGGTCGAGCCGGCGTCCCGACAGCATCCGTTGCCAGGCACGTGGTGCCGTCACCACTGGGCTCACGTCTCGGCCTCTTCAGCCTCGACGGGGAAGGAGAGCCCGCTCCAGGCGGGAAGCGCCAGGCTGACGATTACGTCGCCGGCGGAAAGCGGCACGCCGCGTGCCAGGGCGTCGCCGACGCGGTCGATGCGCACGATCGCCAGCCCCTTGTTTCCGGCAACCGATCCGAGCGCGCCGACCGGCTTGCCACCGGCCACGATCTCGGTGCCGGAGGCGGGCAGGGCGGCTTCGCCCGAAACGATCACCACCCGCCGCCGCGCCGTGCCGCGATGCTGCATGCGGGACACGACCTCCTGGCCGACATAGCAGCCCTTGCGGAAGGAAAGTCCGCTCGTCTGGTCGAGCAGCACGTCGTGCGGAAAGGCGTCCTGCAGCGCATAGTCGTGACCGGAGATCGAGATGCCGGCTTCGACGCGCAACGCGTGATAGGCTTCTTCCGGCCCGTCATCCAGCTTGCCGGGAGCCCGGGCGAGGAGGATTCCGGCCTTGGCGAAGGCCGCATCCTTCACCGAGCCCTTGCCCGAATCATCACCCCAGAACACGGTGATGCCGTCTTCCGGACCGGCCGTGATATCCACGGCTGCGCGCAGCTTGTACATCGTCAGCCGCCGCATCAGCGCCTCACGCTGGGCCGTCTCGGTTTCGATGAGGAAATCGTCTCCCTCCCGCCAGACCAGGAAATCGAACAGAATCTTGCCCTGCGGCGTCAGGAGCGCCCCCGGCCGGGCTTCACCCTCCGGCAGCGAATCGATGTCGGTGGTGATCAGCCCCTGCAGGAAATCCTGCGCATCCTTGCCGGTGAGGCGGATCAGGCTTCGCGAGGGGAGAAAGGCGGCGGGCATGGCACGGGAATCCGGTTGTTCTGAACCTGAGAGTTAAGTCTTCGCAGCGGCGGCGGCAAGGCATGCCGGGGAGATTGCCAACAAAGTCTGGTGGCTGTGCGGGTGCGGCAAACTCCCGATGATCTCCCCCTTGAGGGGGAGATGTCACAAAAGGTGACGGAGGGGGTAGCAACGGTGCGGCAAATGCAGTGGCGGAAGAGTGTGCTGGGAGGTTTACCCCCTCTGCCCTGCCGGGCATCTCCCCCTCAAGGGGGAGATCGGCTGGGCGCGCTGTTCTGCACCCATCAAGGCATTCCCGCCCGCTCAGTCGCCGCCGGAGAAGAACTTCCATTTGCCGTCCGGGCTGATGCCGGCGCGGAAGAAGTTGTAGTTGCCGTTCTCTTCCATGCCGGCGAGGTCGCCGGCCGTCACGATGCGTAGAAGGTCGACCCGTTCGGGCGGCGTCAGCGTCGAAAGCTGCTTTCCTGCGAAATAGGGCCAGACATAGGCCTCGTCCGGCGTGCCGACGTCAAAATGCGCAGCACCGGTGGACAGGATGTCGAGCAGGATCGCGAGAATCTCCTGGCCCTCCGCGTCGCCCGAAAAGCTCTTCAGCGTTTCGATAGGGTCCTCGAACTCGCCGTTCATCACCTGCGTCTGGGTAGCACCTGTTCCCATCAGAGCGCGCAGGCGGGCGATGTCGCCGGAGGCCGCGGCCTCGACGAGCTGTTCGCGCATGTGCTTGACCGGCGCCGGCAGCTTGGTCATGTCGCGGATGATCTCCGCCGGCTTGCTGTCGGCCGGCGCGGACTTGGCGGCGTTGGGGTCCGCCGGAGGGGCGGTCGTCTTGGTGTCGCCGGCCTGTGCCGACCGATTGATCGCAGGACCCGGCTGCGGCAGGGTCGTACCGTCGAAAGCCTGGAGGATGGCGCGGCTCTGTCCCTGCTCGGGCTGGCTGGGCTCGTCGCTCGGGCGCAGCTCGGACAACGCAAGAGCGTGGCCGCCGACCGCCGCGGCAAGCACCGTTGCCGCCGAAAGGCGGATGATCAATTGGGCTATCGTCGTTTCCGCCGCATTCCGCACGGGAAACCTCTATCGTTATTGAACAGTGCGCTCGGGGGAGAATTCGCCGGCGAGCATGCGGCTCTTGAGCGAATCGAGCATGGCTTCGGCGCCCATTTCTCCATGAATGCGGATGGTTTCCCGCATGGCAAGTACCAGAGCTGCGTCGGCGATGATTTCCGGCTCGATACCGTCGGCACGGCCGTCTGCCCATGCCTCACTCTGATATTCCAAGGCAGCCTGCATCTTCTCATGCACAATCATGTCGTCGATGTCGTTGCGGCCTGTCTGCATTCTGTCGTCCTCGGTGCCCGTTTAATTACTAGCCCGTTAAAAACTTTATCAGCCTTTTATCAAAACGACACGGCCTCCTGCCAAAAGAGGTAAATAATCCTCTAATTTCCGAAGCGCGCGGCGATTTCTGTCGCAAGTGTTGCGCCTTCGATACGATAACGCTCCTCGGCGGTCCTTGCCGCGTCCGTGCAGGACGTATGCACGGCGGCGAACGACCGGTACCCCCGGTTGAAGGCCGCCGTCAACCGCTCGCGGCGCTTCGGTTCGGTGCCGGTATCGGCATCCAGCAGCTGCTGCATCGAGGCCCGCCATTCGGATGTCGGGGCGCCGCAGAGCGTGCGGAGATACTGGATCGAGCCGAGCACTTCCGCAAGCCGCGTCAACTGCACGTCATAAGGCGCCGGCTTTTCCTCGGCCGGCGGAGGCGGGGGCGGTGCCGCCGGCTGCTGTTTCGCCGGCTGGGCGGCAAGCGGCGTCGCCGCCAGGATTGCCAGCAGCGTCAGCCAGCCAAGTCGCGGAATGAGCTTCATGAACGGGTCCCGATGCGGCGCGATTGCGCCGGTTTTGCAAGCATTCTTAGCGGGCATTGATATCCGCCGCCAGCCTCTCGGCGCATTCGAGCACGCTCGCCGGCACAGCCAGGCCGCGGATCTCCTCGACCGTATACCAGCCGGCATCGGCCGCATCGTCGGCGGCGATCGCCTGGGCGTCGGGATCGGCCTCCACACGGAACACCGACAGAAAGAAATGCCGCCTGTCCTCTTTCTCGCTCTTTAGGTCGTAGGTCGCGAAGAGGACGGGATTGCGCACCGGAATGCCGGTCTCCTCGAAAAATTCCCGCACCGCCGTCTGGTCCGGCGTCTCGCCGGGCTCTGCCCGCCCGCCCGGAAACGCGAACAGATCCATCGACGGCGGGTTCACCCGCCGAATCAGCAGAAACCGGCCATCCCGTTCGAGAATGGCGGAGGACGCGGCTTGGGGAGAGGAAGGCATGTTACGGTCTTTGCGGTTCAATGGGCCGGAAATGCTTCACGCCGCGCTCAAAGTGGGAATCTTGCTGACATCCACCTCGCGTTCCGCGTGCCAGGCGTCATGGGCGGCCTGCATGCGCAGCCAGATAGCGGCACCATCGCCGAACATCTTCCCGAGCCGGGCTGCGACATTCGGCGAGACGGGCTTGCGCTCGCGCAGTATATCGTAGAGTTGCTGGCGGGAGATGCCGAGCAGTCCGGCGATCTCGACCTTTGTCTTGCCGGTCGCCGGGATGATCTCCTCAAGCAACGCGCCAGGATGTGACGGGCAACGCTGGATCGGCCTTTTCACATTATATTCCGCCATCGACGTCATCCCTAACTCTGCCGCCTTCAATGATATTGTTCGAAATCGACCCGGGTGGCGTCCTTGCCGTCGAATTCGAATGTGATGCACCACGGTCCATTGACATGAACGGTGTAACGGGTCGGATTGAAGCCATGCAGGGCATGAAAATCAAACCCTGGCAGGTTCATATCCTCCGGGCGCTCCGCCGCTTCGAGACGGTCCAACCGCACAAGGATTCGCTTGTGCATCTTTGCATCGATTTTCCCGGTCTTTCCGGTTTCGAACAAGGCCGCCAGAACCTTGTTCCTGAAGGATTTGATCATGGGATATGTAAGTACACTGCTCACACATCGTCAAGCGGTGTAAGCAGATAATTTACATGCTCCTCCTGCCTAAGTCAGGGCTCTCTATCGCACATTTCGGTTTCCATTGCTTCTGTCATGTGAAAACGTGCCCTGTCTGATATCCATTTCCAGCCCGCGTCCCTGATGAAAACCTACACCCTCTACTTCCTCGCCGCCCTTGCCGAAATCGCCGGCTGTTTCGCCTTCTGGGCATGGCTGAGGTTGGGAAAGCCGGTCTGGTGGCTGGTGCCGGGCATGGCGTCGCTGGTCGCTTTCGCCTGGCTGCTGGCGCTGGTGTCGAGCGAGGCGGCGGGGCGCACCTATGCGGCCTATGGCGCCATCTATATTCTCGCCTCGATCCTCTGGCTCTGGGCGGTGGAAGCGCGGGTGCCGGACCGCTGGGACATTCTCGGCGTCATGGTATGCCTGATCGGCGGCGCCATCATCCTGTTCGGCCCCAGGAGCGCATGACGTCAGCGCCTGATCGGCGCTTGACCCTTCGAAAGCCCGATGCCACATAGTTTGCATGTGCGGACGCTACGCCCTGACGGCGACCCCCAAGGATATTTCGGAATTCTTCGCTCTGGCGGATCTCGATGATTTCCCGGCCCGCTATAATATCGCCCCGACTCAGCCGATCCTCGTCGTCATGTCGTCTGAAAAACGTGAGCCGGGCAGCAACCTGCCAGAGCGCCGCGCCTTCCTCGCACGCTGGGGCCTGATCCCCGGCTGGGTGAAGGACATGAAGGAGTTTCCGCTGCTGATCAACGCCCGCTCCGAGACGGCGATCGGCAAGGCGTCCTTCCGCGCCGCCATGCGCCATCGCCGTATCCTGATCCCGGCCACCGGTTTCTACGAATGGCGCCGGCCGCCGAAGGAAAGCGGCGTCAGGCCACAGGCCTATTGGATTCGCCCCAAGCGCGGCGGCGTCGTCGCCTTTGCCGGGTTGATGGAGACCTGGTCTTCGGCCGACGGTTCCGAGGTGGATACCGCCGCGATCATGACGACGACGGCCAACGGCGGCATCCGCCACATCCACGACCGCATGCCGGTCGTCATCGCGCCCGAGGATTTTTCGCGCTGGCTCGACTGCAAGACGCAGGAGCCGCGCGAGGTGGCCGACCTGATGCGGCCCGTTCAGGAAGATTTCTTCGAGGCGCTGCCGGTCTCCGACCTCGTCAACAAGGTCGCGAACATGGGGCCGGATCTGCAGAAACCGGTCGCGGTCGCCCAACCGGAAGAGGAGCCGCCGAAAAAGCCGAAACCCGACTCCACCCAGATGTCGCTTTTCTGATCCCTCGTCTTTCTTCCTTTAGACGGACAATTCCATGAACCTGCTTTCCGCCGGCCTTTCCGGCCTCGCACTCGGTGCCTCGCTGATCATGGCGATCGGCGCCCAGAACGCCTTCATCCTGCGCCAGGGGCTGATTCGCGCCCATGTCTTCATCCTCTGCCTGATCTGCGCCCTGTCGGATGCGACGCTGATCGGCGCCGGCGTCGGCGGGCTTGGCACGATCGTCGCGCAATCTCCCATGCTGATCTCGGTGGTGACGCTGGGCGGCGCGGTGTTTCTCGGGCTCTATGCCTTGATGGCCTTCCGCCGGGCGGTAAAACCGGCCGCGATGGTGGCGGGCGCGCCGGAACCGATGGGGCTGAAGGCGGCGGTTCTGACCTGCCTGGCCTTCACCTTCCTCAATCCGCATGTCTATCTGGATACGGTCTTGCTGCTCGGCAGCCTGTCTGCGGCCTTCGAAGGGGCGGAGCGGGTGGCCTATGGCGCCGGTGCGGCGATTGCCTCGTTCGTCTGGTTCTTCGGGCTCGGTCACGGCGCGCGGTTTCTGGCGCCGCTTTTTGCCAGACCCGCCGCCTGGCGGGTGCTGGATGTCGTCATCGGCATCGTCATGAGCCTTCTCGCGCTGGGGCTCCTGTGGAGCTTTCTCAGCGGCGAATGAAGCCGATCAGCCTGCAGGGGTAAGCTTCGGCTTGCGGTTCAGCATCAGGGCGGCTGCAACCACGGCCTTCAGGCCCAGCGGACGGTAGGGCGTGGTCATTTCCGGTTTGGATTCAATCTTCTTCTCGGTGCTCATGGCTGTCTCCTCAACACGCGAATCTCTTGTTTGCATTTTGCGATCGCGGCTTTTCCCATAAAAGCGGGCGGAATCGTGGCCGGCAAGCCGGCATTGCCGCCCGGTATTCGTAGAACTGTCATCTTGCGGGAAACTGTTGCGCGGAAGTTGCAACTTACCGAGTGCGCCTGCCCTCAGACGTTCGCACTGTCATCCTCGATCGTGATCGTGCCGTAGCGGCGGTGCCAGGCGCGCGCGCTGAACGGCAGGACGAGGAGGTACCCGACGACGGTGATCGACAGCACTTCCCACGTATAGCTCATCAGCAGCGCCACATAGAGCACCACGGCGAGCATGATCGGCAGCATCAGGTCGCGGCGAATGCGGCTCGACTTGCCGGACCAGACGGGCAGGCGGGACACCAGCAGGTAGCCGATCAGCAGCGTATAGGCGACGCTGACATAAACGAAGACCGGCGTCGCCTCGAGCCCGAGGAAGCCCAGATAGACCGGCAGCAGCACCAGCATGGCGCCCATCGGGGCCGGCACGCCGACGAAAAATTCCGATTGCCAGTCGGCCTTGATGTTACGGTCTTCCATCACGTTGAACCGGGCGAGGCGCAGGCCGGCGGCGATCGCATAGAGCAGGGCTGCGATCCAGCCGATCGAATGTGCCTGGTCGAGCAGGAAGGCGTAGGAGACCAATGCCGGCGCGACGCCGAAATTGATGATGTCGGCAAGCGAATCCATCTGCACGCCGAATTTGGAGGTGGCCTTCAGGAGCCGTGCCACGCGCCCGTCGATGCCGTCGAGGAAGGCGGCCAGCAGCACCATGGCGACCGCCAGTTCGTAACGCCCCTCGAAGGCGAGCCTTATCCCGGTGAGACCGGCGCAGATGGCAAGCACGGTGATGAGGTTCGGCACCAGCAGCCGGAGCGGGATTTCGCGCAGACGAGGCCCGCGGGCCTCGTCGTTGGGGCGATGCGGTTCCCGGTGACGCTCGCTCGGCGAAGAGGGGGGCTGCGAAGAGGGGGGCGAGGCGGGCGTCTCCATGAGGCTCTGTCTTCCCTTTACGTGCGGCGGCTGATGATCGGGCCCTTGGTCGAGCCGAATTCCGCAAGCACGGTCTCGCCGCCGATGGCGAGCTGGCCGACGGACACGCGCGCCTGGCCGCCGGCCGGCACGAAGACGTCAAGCCGCGAGCCGAAGCGGATCAGGCCGAATCGTTCGCCGGCATTGACCGGTTCGCTCGGCTTCACCCAGCAGACGATGCGCCGCGCCACCAGGCCGGCGATCTGCACCACGCCGACCTTGCCGTGGCGGGTTTCGATGACGAGGCCGTTGCGCTCGTTGTCGTCGGAAGCCTTGTCGAGTTCGGCATTGATGAACTGGCCGGGGCGGTACTCGATCCGGGATACCTGGCCGCGTACCGGCGAACGGTTGATGTGGCAGTCGAACACGTTCATGAACACCGAGATGCGCAGCATTGGTTCCGAACCCAACTGCAGCTCGACCGGCGGCACGACCATGGCGACATGGCTGATGCGGCCATCGGCAGGGCTGAGGATGAGGTCGTCGTCCTGCGGCACCGCCCGTTCCGGATCGCGGAAGAAGTAGGCGCACCACAAGGTCAGCACCAGGCCGATCCAGAACAGCGGTTCGGCGATATAACCGAGGATCAGCGAGGCGATGAAGAAGGCGGCGACGAAGATGTAACCTTCCTTGTGGATCGGCACGAGCGTGTTGCGGATGGTGTCGAAGAGGTTGATCAACGTTTTCTCCCGTATGTCAGTGCCATCTGACTACAGCGAAACCGTTTTTGCGGCAATGCGGTTCCAAGGCGCAACTGACGGGTTCAGCCGCAATGGCTTTCACGACAACGCCCTTTGCATCGTTTCACAAGGCAGCGGTGCCGGTTGCGGGTTGAAGCGAGCACAGGAAATCGAGCTCCTCCCAAGGTTACGACCGTGAGAAGTTTCGCGCCGAATCTCAATCTGTGGTTAAATGGCGCGCAGTTCTTTTGACGATTCAATCTCAAGATGGTTTTTCAGCTGTCATGTCGATTTCAGATTTCGTTTATCGCCCCTTCGAGACCCTGATCCAGCCCCTCGAAATCCCGCATGAGCGTCTGCCCTCCCGCGGTCCTTTCGTGCTGCTCTTGCACTTCATAAAAATGTTCCGGGGCGTGCTGATTTCCATCTCCGTCTTTGCAATGCTGGTGGAATGCATCAACCTTTTCCTGATCTGGAGCCTGTCGGCCATCGTCGATGGCGTCGCCGCAAACGGAGCCACAGCCTTTCTGCACGACCAGTGGCGCCTGCTCCTGGCCATGGGAGTGCTGCTATTTCCGGTCCTGCCCCTCTTCGCGTTCTTCGCCAACACGCTCGCCTCGCAAGCTGTCGCGGTCTGCATGCCGGTGGCAATTCAATGGCAGGGGCACAAAGCCGTGGAAAGGCAGGATCTCGGGTTCTTCCATGATCTTTTTGCCGGCCAGGTGGCCTCGCGCCTGTCTCAGGTTGCATCCGCGGTCCAGCAGCAGGTCGTCGTAGCCTTTCAGACGATCCCGCATTTCCTGGTACAGTTCATCGGGTCGCTGTTCCTGCTCGGGACTGTGGCCTGGCCGCTCGCGCTGCCGGTTCTTGTCTGGATTGCCGCCAGCATTGTCATCGCCGTGATAGCGGTCCCCCATTTCACCGAGCGCTCCCGCCGTTCGGCCCGCCAGCGCAGCCTGGTCGTGGGTTCGATGACCGATCTCTACAGCAACATCCAGATGGTGAAGCAATTCGCTGCGGAAGACAGCGAAGCCGGCGCCTTGCGCAAGGTTTTCGCAAATGTCGTGGAAACCCAGCAGAAAGAACGGCGGATCTACCTGACGACCGACACCGGCATCACAACACTCAATGTGCTCCTGTGGTTTGCCATGCTCACCGTCGGTTTCTGGGGCATGATCGCCGGCTTTGTCAGCACCGGCCAGTTCGTCGTCTCGCTTTACATCACCCAGCGCCTGTCGGGAAATGCCCGCGCTTTTCTGCAGATGGGGCAGCAGATTTTCCAGGCCGTCGGCACCATCCGTGATGCCATGCCGGTGATGACAACGCTGCCAACCATCAACGATGCACCGGAGGCGCCATCGCTGGTCGTTTCGCGCGGCGAGATCCGCTTCGAGAATGTCGAGTTCGCATACCGGCCGGACCGAAAGGTTCTTGATAGCCTGACCTTGAACGTCCGGGCGGGCGAAAAGGTCGGATTGGTCGGAGTTTCCGGCGCAGGCAAGACGACGCTGGTGAGCCTGCTTCTGCGGTTTTATGACCTGACGAGCGGTTCGATTCTGATTGACGGCCAGGACATTCGGTCGGTCACCCAGGCAAGCCTCAGGGAGAAGATCGGCGTCATTTCCCAGGATGTCGCGCTGCTGCATCGCTCGGTCGGAGACAACATCCGCTACGGAAGGCCGGCTGCGTCGCAGGAGGAAATCGAACGGGCAGCCATGGCCGCCCAGGCGGACGGTTTCATCGCCGAACTCGCCGACGGCGAAGGGCGCAAGGGATACGATGCCTTCGTCGGCGATCGGGGTGTCAAGTTGTCGGGCGGCCAGCGGCAGCGTGTCGCCATCGCAAGGGTCCTTCTCAAGGACGCGCCGATCCTCGTGCTCGACGAGGCGACCTCCGCGCTCGACAGCGAGTCGGAGGCAGCCATTCAGGATAAGTTGGCCGTGCTGATGAACGGCAAAACGGTGATCGCCATCGCTCACCGGTTGTCGACGATCGCCAAAATGGATCGGATCATCGTTCTCGACAAAGGCCGTATCGTCGAAGAGGGAACGCCCGAGGAGCTGCTGACCCGCGATGGACTCTATGCCCGGCTCTGGAAGCGGCAGACCGGCGGTTACATCGCGGATGCTGATGATAGCTAGGACATATGGGTGCTCTGGGACGATGGCTCCGTGCGTCAAGCCGTCGTCAGGTACCGTCCGGGCCTAGTTGCGGTTGCGCCGCGCTACCGCCACCCCAGCCCCGGCGCCACATGCTTCAGAATGCTCTCCAGCACATGCGCGTTGTATTCGACGCCGAGCTGGTTCGGTACGGTGAGCAGCAGCGTATCGGCCTCGGCAATCGCCTCGTCGGCCTTCAACTGGTCGATCAGCCTGTCCGGCTCGGCGGCATAGGAGCGGCCGAAGATCGCCTGGGTCTGCGGGTCGATATTGCCGATCTGGTCCTGGCTCTCGCCGCTGCCGCCGAAATAGGCGCGGTCAGTGTCGTTCATCAGCGCGAAGATGCTGCGGCTGACGGAGACGCGCGGTTCGCGGGCGTGGCCGGCTTCCTTCCAGGCTTCGCGGTAGATGCGGATCTGCTCGGCCTGCTGGATGTGGAACGGCTTGCCGCTCTCGTCGGTCTTCAGTGTCGAGCTCTGCAGGTTCATGCCGAGCTTGGCGGCCCAGACGGCGGTCGAGTTCGAACTCGAACCCCACCAGATGCGGTCGCGCAGGCCCGCCGAATGCGGCTCGAGGCGCAGCATGCCCGGCGGGTTCGGAAACATCGGCCGCGGATTGGGCTTGGCGAAACCTTCGCCGCGCAGCACGTCGAAGAACACTTCGGCATGGCGCCTGCCCATATCCGCATCGGTCTCGCCTTCCGCCGGCTGGTAGCCGAAATAGCGGAAACCGTCGATCACCTGTTCCGGCGAGCCGCGGCTGATGCCGAGCTGCAGGCGTCCGCCGGAAATCAGGTCGGCAGCACCGGCATCTTCCGCCATGTAGAGCGGGTTTTCATAGCGCATGTCGATGACGGCGGTGCCGATCTCGATGCGCTTGGTGCGGGCGCCGACGGCCGAAAGCAGCGGGAAGGGCGAGGCGAGCTGTCGCGCGAAATGGTGGACGCGGAAATAGGCGCCGTCGGCGCCGAGCTCTTCGGCGGCGACCGCGAGATCAATGGATTGAAGCAGGACGTCGGATGCCGACCGCGCCTGCGACTGCGGCGAGGGCGTCCAGTGCCCGAAGGAGAGAAAGCCGATCTTTTTCATTGCGTTACCACCGTGAATTTACTGTGTCTGAAGTTACACGCTAGATGGCATCTCGACCGCGACATGAACAGTCGCCGCCCTGTGAACAGTGCGTCCGCTTACCGCGCGGCCTGCGGATCGACCCAGCCCATCCAGGTGGTGAAGGCGAGTAGCGGCGAGCCGAAGAAGATCAGTACCAGCATGTAGGCAACCGCGATGCTGCCGAGGAGGAGCATGCGGGGAGTGAGGTATCGTTTCACGTTGAGATCCGTCCTTTTCCGAAGTTCATTGCGCCGCCGGCCCTATTCCGCCGCCGGAACGCCGCGCAGCACCACGCCAAGATCGTCGCTCTCGCGCACCTTGCGCAGCTGCTCTTCGGCCTGCACCGCCTCGCGCTGGCGGTTCCACATCGAGGCGTAGAGCCCATTCTGTTCGAGCAGCAAACTGTGCGTTCCGCGCTCGGCGATCTGCCCGTCGCGCAGGACGATGATCTCGTCGGCGCCGATGACGGTCGAAAGTCGGTGGGCGATCACCAGCGTCGTGCGGTTCCTGGAGACCACGTCGAGCGCCGACTGAATCTCGTGCTCGGTCGTGGTGTCGAGCGCTGAGGTCGCCTCGTCGAGGATCAGGATCGGCGGGGCTTTGAGGACGGTACGGGCGATCGCCACGCGCTGCTTCTCGCCGCCCGAAAGTTTCAGGCCCCGTTCGCCGACCTTGGTGTCGAAACCCTCGGGCAGGGCGCTGATGAAATGGCCGATCTGTGCCACTTCGGCGGCGGCAAGCATTTCTTCCTCGCTCGCCGAAGGGCGGCCGTAGCGGATGTTGTAGGCGATCGTGTCGTTGAACAGCACCGTGTCCTGCGGCACCATGCCGATCGCCGCGCGCAGCGAATGCTGCGTCACGTCCCGCACGTCCTGGCCGTCAATGGTGATCGAACCGCCCTGGATGTCGTAGAACCGATAGAGCAGGCGGGAAATGGTCGATTTGCCGGCGCCCGAAGGCCCGACGATCGCCACCGTCTTGCCGGCCGGCACGTCGAACGAGACGCCTTTGAGGATCGGCCGGGCCGGATCATAGGAAAAATGCACGTCCTTGAAGGAGATCGACCCTTGGGGGATGGCGAGAGGCGCGGCATCCGGCCGATCGACGACCTCCGGCTGCACTTCGAGCAGCTCGAACATCTGCTCGATATCGGTCAGCCCCTGGCGGATTTCCCGGTAGACGAAACCGATGAAGTTGAGCGGCACGGAAAGCTGCAGCAGCAGCGCGTTGACGAATACGAAATCGCCGATCGTCTGCTCGCCGCGTTGCACGGCCAGCGCCGACATCACCATCATCACAGTCGTGCCGAGGCCGAAGATCACGCCCTGGCCGAAGTTGAGCCAGCCGAGCGAAGTCCAGACGTCGGTCGCCGCCTTCTCGTAGCGCGCCATCGAACTATCGAAGCGCTTGGCTTCCATCTCCTCGTTGCCGAAATATTTGACGGTTTCGAAATTGAGGAGCGAATCGATCGCCTTGGTATTGGCGTCCGTGTCGCTGTCGTTCATCGAGCGGCGGATGGCGATGCGCCAGTCGCTGGCCTTTACGGTGAACCAGATATAGATGGCCACCGTGACGGCGGTGACGAGAACGTACCAGAAGCCGTAGCTGACCCAGAAGATGATGGCCGTCAGCAAGAATTCGAGCAGAGTCGGCACGGTGTTGAGAATGGTGAAGCGGACGATCGTCTCGATGCCCTTGGTGCCGCGCTCGATGATCCGCGACAGGCCGCCGGTCTTGCGCTCGAGATGAAAGCGCAGGGAGAGCTGGTGCATGTGCACGAAGGTACGGTAGGCGAGCTGGCGCACCGCATATTGGCCGACGGAGGCAAACAGCGCGTCGCGCAGCTGGTTCAGCCCCACCTGCAGGATACGGGTAAAATTGAGCGCGATGACCAGCACCACGGCGCCGAGCAGGAAGGCAGGCAGGAGACCTGCCATATCCAATTTGCCGTTCAGCGCATCCGTCGCCCATTTGAAGAAATAGGGCACCGTCAGGAGCACGAACTTGGCGAGGAAGAGGTAGAAGGTCGCCCAGACGACGCGGGCCTTCAGGTCGGCGCGCCCTTCCGGCCACATATAGGGCCACAGGTTGACGAGCGTGCCGAGCGGGTTGCTGGCATCCGCCGAAATGGTCTTCTTGTTATTCGCCATAAATGTCTCCGGGACGGGCGCGTCGAAACGCCTCCCGCACATAAGGTCCGGGGAAGAATGTTGCAATGACGGTTTCGTGAAACTTCAGGGCCGGACCGGTCGGGCGATGCGGCGAAGGCTGGATGTCTCCGGCCCTCGCCGGTCGCGATCACTTGGTGCTGGTGGAGGCGGCGGGGGCGGTACCGGCTGCCGGCTTGGTGGTCGCTGCCGGCGTCGGCCAGGAAATGTAATAATAGGCCTCGCCGACCATGCCGAAATAGGAGCTGGCCCCGGTCGCCTTCTCGATATAGCTGCCGTCGGCGTTGCGCACGAACTTGCCGCCGTCGTCCCGTGTCAGACGGTCCTTGAGGAACTGGGTCCAGTCGGATTTGTCGACGGAGGTAATGCCGGCCGAGGTCTGCTTGCCGTCGGTAATATCCCAGGCGGTGATCTGGTCGCCGGCGACCGCGTCGGTCATCTTCAGCGTGCCGGCGTCGAGCGCCTTCTGCATCGCCTCGGCCATCGCCTTGCTGTCCGGGCTCGCCTTCAGCGCGTCCAGCTTCTCCTGCAGCGCCTTCATGAACGCCTTGCTGGACATGTCGCCGACCGATCCGTCGCCTGCGGTGTCCGGGGCGTTGCCGTTCATGGTCTGCTGCAGCGAGGCGATCAGCGCCGCGATCTTGTCGTCCTCGTAGTCGTCGTCACCGCCGCTGCCGCTGGAAAACAGGATGTCGGCGAGCGACGAGGAGGATGAGCCGGACGCCGAGCTGCCAGGCGCCCTGTTGTTGGAGACATCATTGAATGCATTGAGGGCCGCCTGAGAGGACCAAGTCCGAATGGAATTAATGCTGGAAACCATTTTCTTCTCCTGTCCGCGCGGCATGGATCAGAGCCGGAGATAATATGCGAGCACGCCGCCTGATCACCGCGGTATTCCTCCTAACCTGCGCCAAGCTGGCCGAATGGCATCCGGCGCGGCCATTGGCCGTCCAGGGATCTTGTGGGGGAGGCCGGGATGGACGGGGAAATGAATGCGGCTAAGGGATTGAGGGCGCTGGATGCGTTTTTCTAACCAAATGAAAGTATCCCCGGCAGGCCGGGAGGGGATCTTTTTGCGTCACCCCCTGAGCCGAGAGACGCACCGCCCCCTTACGACCGGCGCTGTATCATTCGCTGGCGATGGAGTTCTTCAGCGTCCGGCCGGGCCGCGTCGGGCACGCCAAAGATCTGGCCGGGCTGGATGACGTCGGGGTTGCGGATCTGGGCCTCGTTGGCGAGGTAGATCGTCGTGTAGCGCACTCCCTGACCGTAGACGCGGCGGGAGATCTGCCACAGCGTATCGCCGCGGCGGATGATCACCGAGCTGCGTTCGCTCTGGGTCAGCGGCTCCTGCTGGATGGTGCGGGTGCCGCTGGCATCGGTGATCGTCATCGGTGCGGCTGTGGTAACCTGCACGCCGTGCAGTTCGCGGGCGATGGTCGGGCCGACGGCGCGGGCGATCATTTCGCCGACCCGTTTCAGGCCGGCGCCGACGCCTGCGACATCCTTGGGAAGCGCGTCGAGCGCGGCAAACGCTGCCGCGGCGTTCTGGACGGTGGTTTCGGCAAGCACCCGGGCGGAGGCGGCCGCATCGGCCGGCAGGCGATATTCGGAAAGCGATTTCAGGGCGATCGAAGTGGCGGAGCGGGCGGCGGCCATCTGTTCAGCCGAGGGTACGCGGCCGTCGTCGTAAAGTCCGCGCAGCAGGTTGAAGGCGCGCACCGTTTCGTTGCGCAGCTTGTCGAAGGCGCCGCTGTCGGCCGCCGACATGCCGTTATTGGCAGCCTGCGGCGCTGCGACGGCCGCGACCTGGTCGCCGGCCGGGCGGTTGAAGGGCACTTCGACCCGTACCAGAGCCTGTCCGCCGGCCCCGACAACCTCGACGCCGATCCGGTGGTCGCCGACGGCAAGGTCGATCGCCCCTTCGATCACGAAACTGCCGTCCTGGCCCGCCTGGGCGGTACCGATCGGCCGGCCGTCGGCCTGGCCGCGCAGCAAGGTGCCGGCCTTCGTGTTGCCGGCGACGAAGATCTTGTTGCCCTCGATTTCGACAGCGGTGACGCGCAGTTCAGGCGCAGCGGATGTCGCCGCCGGAGAGGCGGGTGCCGAGACCGGTATGCTCGGCGCGGAAGATGCGAGAGTGGCCGAGCCGGCCGGCGGTGCCGGCAGGGCGGCAACGGAGGTGCTGGCTGACGGCGTGGCCGAGGGGGCGGCAAGCGCGGGGCTGGCCGGAGCCTGATTGGTAGCGGGCGAAGCTGCCGCGGCCTGGGCTGCCGGCTGCGCGGCACTCGCGCCAGGCGGCGTTGCGGCGTCCGGGGTCGCGATCAGGCGGCTTGCCTTGCCGGGCTTGGTGACCATGGCGAGCAGCTTGCCGTTCTTGTCGGCGGGCACCGAGACGGTCGCCGTTTCTTCCGACAGGGTGGTCTTGCCATCCTTGCTGATCGCCTTGAGCACGAGCTGGTGGTCGCCGGGCGGCAGCGGCTTGTCGAGGATGGCGGCGAAATCGCCGCTCGGGCCGACGTCGACCTTGGCGACGATCGCGGCGCCATCGGTAACTTCGAGCTTGGAATGGGGGGCTGCGCGGCCGGCGATCACAGTCGACCCGTCCGGCTCGACGCGCAGCACGTCGAAGGAGGGCGGCATCATCGCCGCGGCTTGAGGTGCGGTCTGTCCTGCTGCGGAAGGCGAGGCGGGCTGAGCCGCCGGCGGAGCCGTTGCAGCGGCCTGGTCGGCCGGCTTTGCGGCATCGGGCGCCCTGGCCGTCGGCTGCGGTTCCGTCACCGCGTCCTTGACGGCATTGCCTGCGGCATTGATCGCGTCGCCGATCGGCTTGGAATCCTTGTTTATCGCAGGCATCACCAAGAACACCATCAGCAGCGATGCGATAGCCAATACGATCAGAGCCAGCCAGCCGGCGCGGTTTTTCATCATCAATGCCTCTCCCGACAGCTATAGCCGTCGCATATCCGGATTAACCTTTTCCTCCCACATTCACAAGCTTTTCACACTATAAACCCTTGCTCTTCCGGGCATTTCCCGTCAATTTTGACGACCGGGGCTTGGTTTGGCCCTCCCTTGAAATGCGTTGCGGAGAAACCTGTGCCGATTCGATCCATCTGCGTTTACTGCGGCTCGCAGCCGGGGCGCGATCCCGCCTACCTTGCAGCCGGCCGTGCGCTCGGAAAATCCATCGCCGCCCACGGGCTTCGACTTGTCTATGGCGGAGGCACCAAGGGCATCATGGGTGCGGTCGCGGCCGGCGTTCTGTCGAACGGCGGTCAGGTCACCGGCATCATTCCCGAATTCCTGGTCGACATGGAGGCCACGCGCCATTCGCTCGGCCAACTCGACGAGTTGATTGTGACGGAGGACATGCATGCGCGCAAGCACAAGATGTTCGAACGCGCTGACGCTTTCGTGACCCTGCCGGGCGGCATCGGCACCTTGGAGGAGATCGTCGAGATCATGACCTGGGCGCAGCTCGGACGGCATGAGAAGCCGATGGTGTTCGCCAATATCGGCGGTTTCTGGGATCCGATGCTCGACCTCATCACCCACATGCGCGAACAGGGGTTCATCCACCGTGCGCATCTCGTCCAGCCGTTGGTCATCGCCGATGTCGAGGACATCGTTCCGGCGATCCTGGAACAGGGCGAGGAGCGCCCGCCGACGAGCGGCGAGGGCGCGGTGATTTCGAGGCTGTGAGCGCCGGCGCTTGAGCCCTAGTCGACGATGAAGAGTTTTGCGCCGACGGATGTCGAGGAGCGGTGGGGCTCGGCATCGTCGGCCACCTGATAACTCATGCCGGGCGTCAGCACGAAGGCCCGGCCGTCGGCGAGTTCGGTCGCCAACTCGCCTTCGAGGCAGAGCAGGATATGGCCTTTGACGCACCAGTGGTCGGCGAGATAGCCCGGGGTATACTCGACCATCCGCACCCTGATCTCGCCGAAATGGCAGGTCTGCCAGGTCGCCAGCCCCGTGTCGCCCTTGTGCTCTGTCTTCGGAATGGCGCTCCAGTCGGTGGTACCGAACGGGATATCGCTGATTTTCATGGGAATGCTCCGGGAAAGGCTTATCGGCCGCGCGCTTGCTTGAGAAGCGACCAGGTATAAATCGCCAGCGCCGTCCAGATCAGGACGAAGGCCCCGAGCTTCACGGGGCTGAGCGGCTCGTGGAAGGCGAAGACCGCGATCAGGAAGATCATCGTCGGCGCGATATACTGCATGATGCCGATGGTCGAGAGCTTCAGAAGTTTTGCGCCGTTGGCGTAGATCATCAGCGGTGCGGCGGTGACGATGCCGGCGGCCATCAGGATGAACGTGTCCCAGCCGGTCGAGTTGAGGAGATGGCCCTGGCCGGTCGATTCCAGCCAGATCACATAGGGCAGGCAGGGAATGCTGATCAACAGCACTTCCAGGAAGAAACCCTGGTTCGGACCGATCGGCAGGGTTTTCCGGAACAGCGCATAGAACCCCCAGGTGAAGGTGAGCGCCAGCGAAACCCAAGGCAATCCGCCCGCATCATAGGTGAGGATCGCCACCGCCACCACCACAAGGCCGATCGCGGCGAGCTGAACCGGCGCCAGCCGCTCCTTCAGCAGGACCGCCGCCAGGAAAATGCTGAACAGCGGATTGATGAAATAGCCGAGCGCCGCATCGAGTGCCCGCCCGGCGGCGACCGCCCACACATAGATGCCCCAGTTCGCCATGATGATCAGGGCGGTCAGGCATGCCATCGCCAGCATGCGCGGGTTCTGCACCGCCACCTTGAGATCGCCGGTGCGGCGCAGGATCAACAGAACGATCCCGGCGACCGGCACCGACCAGATCGCCCGGTGCGCCAGCACTTCGAGCGAAGGAATATGGGCGACGGCCTTCAGGTAGAACGGCAGGAAGCCCCAGAGGAAATAAGCCGTCAGCCCGAAGGCGAAGCCACGCGGCGTATCTTCGTTCTTTACGGTCGTCGCCGCGGCGGTGTCGGTGGCCATGTGGGGTGTTTCCGGTATGTTGTTCTGGTTATCCCCGTTTAAACGAATAGGTTGAGCCGGACCAATTCATTTCATTGAAGAACCTATCGTTTGTCGCGATTCTGTCGGCTTGGCTTGCGATAGTCAGCCCGTGTCAGAAGGGAGGAGTTGGATGGATTTCGAAAGCCAGCCGTTGCACCGGCAGATCTATGCCCGCCAGATCCTGGCGAAGGCCGGCGTGAGTGCGGACGCGCGCCTTTTCGCGGCCTTCGCCAAGGTGCCGCGCGAACAATTCGTCGGCCCGCCGCCCTGGGTCTATAACGACTTTCGCAACTACCGCGAACTCGCTTCCACCGATCCGCTGGTGCTTTACCAGGATGTGCTGGTCGGGCTGGATACGGGCCGCGGCGTCAACAACGGCATGCCGTCGCTGCATGCCGGAGCCCTTCACGCGCTCGGCGTCCGCGACGGCGAGACCGTCGCCCATCTCGGCGCCGGGACCGGATACTATACCGCCATCATCGCCGAGCTTGTGGGGTCGTCGGGCCGGGTGATCGCCGTCGAATATGACGAGGCCCTCGCGGACAAGGCACGGCAGAACCTGGCAGGTTACGCGAATGTCGAACTCGTCCGCGGCGACGCGACAGAATGGCCGAAGGAGGACGCGGACGTGATCTACGCCAATTTCGCGCTCGACCACCCGCCGGTCGCCTGGATCGACAATCTGGCGGTCTCGGGGCGCGCGCTCTTCCCGCTCGGCTTTCCGGCGATCGACAATGGCCGGCGGAGCGGCTTTACCCGTTCTGCGGGTTTCCTGATGATCGACCGGCGAGCGTCGGGTTTTGGCGCCAGGTTCCTGCAGCCCGTCTCCTTCGTCTGGGCGGAAGGCCAGCAGCCACCTCCGCCAGGCCGTCACGAGGGGCTGGCGGAAGCCTTCCGCTCCCGCCGAGGCTATCAGGTCCGCAGCCTGCGCTGGCATCGGCCGCCTCAAGAGGGCGAGTGGTACGGCGAGGGGGATTGGGGGCTGAGTTTTGAGGAGGTGTGAGGAAGAGGTCCGTCGAAGTTCCTGGTCCTAGTGCGCCAGAAACGAACATCGCAACGGCTCGAAAATTTGCGACTAAGAGGCTTGATTATTCTAGGGCAATTGTCCTAAAGGAGAGTTAGGACAATTGCCCTAATTCGTGCGACGCCACTGCTTTGCACGCGGGCAACAGCGAACAGGGTTGCCACATTGAAGGGCATGGACACGCGCAATCAGATCGTAGACGCTGCCGACCGGCTCTTTTACGAGCGTGGCTACGACGTAACGTCGTTTGCCGATATTGCCGGATGCGTGGGCCTGTCGCGCGGCAATTTTTACTACTACTTCAAGACGAAGGACGAAATTCTCAACGCGGTGATCGCTCTTCGTATCGCTAACACACAGAGAATGCTGGAAGCATGGGAGGCTGAAGGCGGGACACCTGCCGAAAGAATCCGAAGCTTCATCAATATCCTCATCGTCAACCGAACGAAGATCATGGCGTATGGCTGCCCGGTCGGATCGCTCTGCAACGAGCTCGCCAAGCTCGATCACGTTGCCAAAACCGACGCCGTCGCACTTTTCACCCTGTTTCGCGAATGGCTCGCTCGCCAGTTCTGCGCTCTGGGCCGAGAAACCGATGCCGACGCGCTCTCCCTACATCTCCTGATGCGAAGCCAAGGTGTGTCGGCGCTCGCCACGGCGTTCCGCGACGAAACCTTCATCCGCCGCGAAGTGGATGCGATGCAGACGTGGTTGGATGCGCATATTTCGGGGCGGCCGCTCGCCAATCAATCCGTTTGATCACCAACCCTCTGAAGGAAAACCGGCATGTTTATCGTCACCCTCAAGTTTGCCGAGAAGGCAAAGGCCCCGCAATTCATGGAGGGGCACAACGCCTGGATCAGAAAGGGCTTCGATGACGGCGTTTTTCTGCTAGTCGGCAGCCTCCAGCCGAATGCCGGCGGAACCGTATTGGTCCATAATACCACACGCGCCGACCTCGAAATGCGTGTGACGGACGATCCCTTCGTTGCCGAAGGCGTTGTCAGCGCTGACATTCAGGAAATCGTACCTGGCCGCGTCGATGACCGGCTTGCGTTCCTGAAGGACTAGGCACCAGGGGCGCCATCATCTCGTATGCGCGGCCGATTGTTTCCAACCCGAATCTCTGATCAATCACGCGAACGAATGTCGGCGGAGGCGAAGGTCATGGCGGAGCAGGATTCCATCGAGGTTTCCGAACAACAGATCGGACGCGCGGAGGTGCTCGGCTTTACGGCGGCCGGAAACACGGTTGTCCTGAACGGCTGCACGCTGGAGGAAGCGGACCTGTCGGGGCTCGATTTTCAGCGCTGGGAATTTCGAAACTGCAGGATGACGACCGTCAATCTGCGGGCTGCGGACCTGGAAGGGGCGAAGTTCGAGGGGTGCCGGGGGGCATTCGCCAATTTTACGGGCGCCAACCTTGCGGAGGTGGAGTTCCGGAATTGCGACTTCAACAACGCCGCTTTTTTGGAAGCCAAAATGAACGACACCCGGTTCGTCGGCTGCAAGCTGACCGGTGCCAACCTGACGCGGATTGCCTCGCTCGGCCTGTCGTTCAAGGAGACCATCCTGGCGCAGGCGAGACTTCCCGCACTGTCGTTCCGGAAATCCCGGATAGAGCGGGTCGATTTCGGCATGGCCGATCTGTCGAAATGCGATTTTCGCGACGTCGTGTTCGACGGCTGCAGCCTGCGGGACACGGGGCTCGTCGATGCCAGGTTCGAAGGGGCCGATCTGCGCGGTGCGGACCTCGGCGGACTGAAGCTGATCGACGCCAGGAAGTTCAAGGGAGCGACGATCTCGCGGCAGCAGGCCGGAGATATCCTGGCGGAACTGGGACTGAAGGTTCAATAGCCGGGTGCGGCATCCTCAGTCTCCGGTTCTTCCAGTCGTCTTGCAGGCGAGAAGGATTAGACGGCTACGCGCCGTGCTTCCTTGTCGGCCGACTTCCGGTCTGCGCCGTGCTTTTCGATGATCGCCTTCGCATCCTCAACCGAAATGCGATGCTTCTTGGCAAAGGGGATGGGCTGGTAAGGCTGGTCCGGGGTGCTTGTTTTTTTATCAGACATGAACGTCTCCGATCTCGATGCTCCGGCAGAATGCCGAAGCCTCTTTGGATTGATGAATAGTGAGGGGGTTGGTTGCCAGGCGCTGCTGCGTCATTACCGCGAGCGGCTGCCTCAATGTGCCGTCTATATGGTACAAAAGCCCCTGAAATACAATGGCCCGGATCGGGGCCACAGGATTCGGGGCCGCCTGCTACTTCCTGCGAGGACGGTATTCGCGCGAAACTCTCAGTATTTCTTCTTGCGGACGATCTTGTTGCCCTTTGGCCCGCTCATCACCGGCGTCCTGTCGCGGTTTTCCGCAAGCAGGCTGCGCCAGCGTTCCAGGCGCTCGGTGGAAAGTTCGCCTTTGGCAACGGCTGCCTGCACGGCACAGCCCGGTTCGTGGGCGTGAGTGCAATCGCGAAACCGGCAATTCGGCGCCAGATCGGTGATTTCGGCAAACAGCGTATCGATGCCGTCGGTGACGTCGCTGACATAGAGCGTCCGAATGCCCGGCGTATCGATCACCCAGCCGCCGCCGGCAATCGCGTGCAGCGACCGCGCCGTCGTGGTGTGACGACCCTTTGCATCACGTTCACGAATGCTTCCGGTCTTCTGCATCGTGTCGGACTGGGCTCCGGCCAAGGTGTTGACCAGCGTCGATTTTCCGACTCCGGAGGAACCGACAAGGGCTACGGTCTGCCCGACGCCGCACCAGGGCTTCAGCAAGGCAACGGCATCCGCTGTACGCGCATTGAGGACGACCACCGGCAGGTCACGCTGCAGCGCCTTGGCCTGCTGCTCGAACGGGCTGGCATCCTCGACTGTGTCGGCCTTGGTCAGCACGATCACCGGGTTGGTCGCGGCCTGGTTGGCCATGATCAGGTAACGTTCCAGCCGTCCCGGGTTGAAATCGGCATTGCACGAGGTGACGATAAACAGCGTATCGACATTGGCCGCGGCAAGCTGCTGGCCATGCCCGCCTTCCGCGCGCCGTTGAAACACGGTTTTCCGGTCGAGACGGCGCACGAGCATGCCCGTCAGCGGGTCGGCAAGAACCCAGTCGCCGACCGCAAAATCCGCGGTATTGCTATTGGGCGGAAGTTCGATCCCGACCGGTCCGCTGACGTCGATTGCGTCGATGCGTGCCCGATGAACCGAGGCAATGCGCCGGACCAGGAGTTCGGTCTCGCCCGGCTCGACCTGAGCCGCAAAGAAATCGGACCAGCCGAGCAGTTCAAGCGATGAGGGTGGGTTGGAGCCGGTCAAGGTTCGGTACGAAAATTCGGGGACGCCGTCATGGGTAGGCTTTCCGCAGGTTGCGATTGCGTGGTTTTATGGAGAGCCGCGTTGTCCACGCTCCAACAGTGTCGATAGTGGTAACCCAATATAGCAATCATCGGACGGTGGAAATGGCGCCGCAGCGAAGAACGACCCTCGAACTCGACGGGGAAACCATTGATCGGCTCGTCCAGCACCTCGATCGTGATTTTGTCGCCAGCGGTTTCAGCAGGCTTGAGGGCGGCAGGGCCGAGGTCTACCGGATCGATCTCGTGGGGGCCGAGCACAGCCCGCTTGTCCTTAAAATCTATCCGGATGAGCCCGAATGGCTGCCGGCCAAGGAGAACCTGGTGGCCGGTTGGCTGGAAGGGCTGACACCGCCCGTCCCCCGGTGGCTGCGGGTCGACGAAACACGCACCCTCCTGCCGTTGCGCTACGCCCTGCTGACGCTTTTGCCCGGCCGTTCGCTGCGCCACTGGATGGGCGAACCGGATATCGCACAAGCTTATCGGCAGATGGGAGAGCTGCTGAGGCAGGTTCACGCCGTGCCGATGCCAGCCTATGGCTACATTCGCGGCGACGGGATCGGCAAGCCGTGTCTGACCAATGCGGACTATATGACGGCGGCGTTCGAAGACGTGTTCCGGCGCTTCCGCGATCTCGGCGGCGATGCGGAGCTCGGGCAAAACCTGCAGCGCCTCGCCGAAGGCAGTTTCGATCTCCTGGCGGAAAGCGGCGGTGCCGTGCTCTGCCACGACGATTTCCATCAGGGCAATGTGCTCGCTTTGCGCGACGGCGCCGGAGATCTTCGGCTGAGCGGGCTCGTCGATTTCGGCAATGCGCGGGCAGGGGACAGGCTTTTCGATCTCGCCAAGGCCCTGTTCTGCTCCGTGCACGAAGACTCGCGCAGCCATCGGCCGATCCTCGAAGGTTATGGCCGGACCGATCATCCGGATATGGAGCGGGCGCTGTGGCTCTATACCCTTTTCCATCGAACCAGCATGTGGTGCTGGCTGACCAAGCTCGGCGTCGAGGCGACAGCCGAGACTGGTCCCGGCGGCCTCATTCAGGACCTGCGCGAAATGGCCGGGCGGTGAAGGTTCGAACATGGCGAGGCACTCAGCCTCGCCCTCCCAGCCTCACTCCGCCGCGATCTTGCCCGCCAGTTCCCGGTTCTTCATCAGCTTGTAGATGACCGAGTCCATCAGCGCCTGGAACGAGGCGTCGATGATGTTTTCCGAGACGCCGACCGTCCACCAGCGGACGCCGTCGCCGTCGGTGGATTCGATCAGCACGCGGGTGATCGCCTCGGTGCCGCCGTTCAAGATACGCACTTTGAAGTCCGCGAGCGCCAAGTCGTCGATCTCGTGCTGGTATTTGCCGAAATCCTTGCGCAGCGCCCGGTCGAGCGCGTTGACGGGGCCGTCCCCCTCGGCCACCGACATCAGCGTCTGGCCGTCGACGACAAGTTTCACCACCGCTTCCGAGACGATCTTGATCTTGCCATGCGAGTCGAACCGGCGCTCGACCATCACCCGAAAACCCTCGACGGAGAAGAATTCCGGAATGGTGCCGAGCGTGCGGCGGGCGAGCAGTTCGAAGCTCGCGTCCGCCCCTTCATAGGCGTATCCGGTCGCCTCGCGTTCCTTGACGATCGAGATCAGCTGGTCGAGCTTCGGATCGTCCTTGCCGACCTCGATGCCGCGGCGCTTCAGCGCGTTGATGAAGTTCGACTTGCCGCCCTGGTCGGAGACCATGACCTTGCGGAAATTGCCCACACTTTCCGGCGTCACGTGTTCGTAGGTGCGCGGGTCCTTCAGCAGCGCAGACGCATGGATGCCGGCCTTGGTGGCGAAGGCGGATGCGCCGACATAAGGCGCCTGGTGGTTCGGCGAGCGGTTCAGGAGCTCGTCGAAGGCGTGGCTGAGGCGGGTCAGCCCGGTCAGCCGTTCCGCGTCGATCGCCGTCTCGAACCGGCTGTTATAGGCGTCCTTCAGGGCAAGCGTCGCGATGATCGTGACCAGATTGGCATTGCCGCAGCGCTCGCCGATGCCGTTCAGCGTGCCCTGGATCTGCCGACAGCCCGCCTCGATCGCGGCGAGCGAATTGGCGACCGCCTGGCCGGTATCATCATGGGCATGGATGCCGAGCGAGGCGCCAGGGATGCCCGAGGCGATCACCGCCTCGACGATGGCGCGGATCTCGCCCGGCTGGGTGCCGCCATTGGTGTCGCAGAGCACCACCCAGCGCGCACCCGCTTCATAGGCCGTCCTGGCGCAGGCAAGGGCATATTCGGGATTGGCCTTGTAGCCGTCGAAGAAATGCTCGCAATCGACCAGGGCTTCCTTGGCCGCGCCGCGGGCGGCCTCGACGCTGTCGCGGATCGATTCCAGGTTTTCTTCGTTCGAACAGCCGAGCGCGACGCGCACGTGGTAGTCCCAGCTTTTCGCGACGAAACAGGTGGCGTCGCTTTTCGCCTGCAGCAGCACGGCCAGCCCCGGATCGTTGGAGGCGGAGATGCCGGCCCGCTTGGTCATGCCGAAGGCGACAAATTTGGATTTCGACGTGCGCTTCTGCGAGAAGAAGGCGGTGTCGGTCGGGTTGGCGCCGGGATAACCGCCTTCGACATAATCGAGGCCAAACTCGTCCAGCAGGTTGGAGATGGCGATCTTGTCCTCGACGGAAAAATCGACGCCGGGGGTTTGTTGCCCGTCGCGCAGCGTGGTGTCGAAGAGATAGATGCGTTCGCGTGTCATGGGTGCTCCTCCTGGAGCGGTGTTGTATCGTATTTACACGGCCCCGCCCCAAACCCCTCCCCACAAGGGGGAGGGGCTTAAC
>NZ_PVBL01000043.1:0-30740 GCF_002968555.1 Neorhizobium sp. T6_25 | reverse complement strand
AACCGGCTCCAACGCTGCGCAAGATGAAAGCTTCGCGTTTCCGCCGGTTGCTCCCACCGCGCCATTTGGCGTATTCAAAGCCGCCGAGGCTCTAATCGCAGTCGGATGAAAGTTCAGTGGCAGGTCATCACGAACGACCGAATTCCAGGCGTCGATCAGGAAATAATCCATCTCGTCCGTCGTCGCGAACGGGCGCGACTGGAGCATGAGTTGGTGGCCGAAGTGGGTGTCGGCCGTGAAATACTGGTCGGTGAACGCCATTGCTGCGAGTCCTTAAAATCTAGTCACAGTTTTCCGAAAACCGCACACGCGGCTCAGCCGGTTAGGCTGATATCTTCGAAAATAGCTGTGACTGGACTCGCATGCGGTGTGCCCTTTCAAAGGCATTGATGGCTACGGATACAACCATGGAGGAGTCGTCAGTTCAAGCGGAAAATGGGGCAGAGTTAACGGAAGCTTGCTTCTTCAAGGCCGCTTCCTTCTTGTCCAATTTTACCTGCGCCTCTTCGATGAGATCATCGCGGTGAACGGCGTCGCCAGTCCTCGACGATATCGCGATGATGCGGGCGTCATCGTATTCCTCTTCTCCGGGGTCCACGAATGTCTGTTTCGCCCCGCCGGATCGCTTGTGATCGATGACCCTTCTGAACGAGGCTCGGATCGCATCAGGTCCGTCGCATCCTTTGAATGCATGGCCAAACAGGTAGCGATATCCGTTCGGCAGATCGCGCGGCCGGTGGCACATCAGCATCAGGGTCTTTGAAACGAGACCGTCAAGCTTCTGATCGATCTTGTAGATCATCGGCCAGGATGTTTCCATTTTACCGATGACGGTCTTCTCGACGTGCCGTTTGATCTGGTCCTCCGTCCAGCCGTGAGGTGGCCAGAAGTCGATGAAGTCGAACCACTTCTTAGCATCAACCTCCATCTGGTTGGACAGCAGGAAACGCCAGGACGGCAGGACTTTTTCTGGATCGATGCTCATGAATAAACCTCCGTACCTTTTTTGATCGGCGTTAGTTTGTGGAGCACCGTGCACCACTCTTCGAAGGTCGGTTTGATATCGATGCTGTATGTTTCGTCTTGGCCATCCTCGGTCGACCAGTGGTTCACCAAGCGGACAACCCTGGTGCCCGTCCATCTGAGCGATTTCATTTTCTCGAAGACGGGTCCTTCCAGTTGCTCGACAGGAAGGCTGAAGTAAATATGGATTTTAGAGCAAGTCTCAAACGTGATCGGCTCTTTAACCGGCTCAGGCTGAATTAGACTATCAATGTAGTCGGTCGACTTCTTGTTGACCTTCCGCCGACGATCAGCCTTCCAACCGACGCGGTCACGTCGACCACTCTCGGCCTCACTCGCGATAAACGACCGCAGGTGGCGCGGCAGCATGTCCAGATGCGCGATCAGGTCCGGGTCAGCAACTTCCTCACTTAGGAACCCCCAACAAGCGTAGTCCGCCCCTTCAGCTTCGATTGCCATCAAAAGGCTTTCCCCACGATACGGACGTGTCTCGAAACCGGGCGTCAGCGCTTTGTTGTCGATGGCTTCCTGGAGTGCGACTAGCCATAGTTCCGTGAGTTTCCAATGCACCAGGCCGTGCATCGGGGAACCCTCGACGGAGAAGGCCTTACTGGCCTTGAGCCAGATGTCCGACCGAACCTGATATCGGGCATCGTCTTTTGCCCCGATCCTGAACTGGGTCTTGTGGTACCGCACCCTCACGTTGTGCATTGATGGCGGATTTACTGTGACCGTGAATTTGTAGGCACTAATCTTACGGCCTCTAACGGCTTCGTATTCGGGTTCACAGGCGACTGAAAATTTCCGGACGTTTTCAATGTCTTTGATAAAAGTCTCGGTCGCGAATTTGGTCAGCTTCCCGATATTGAACTTGCCGTTCTCGTCTTCAGGAAAATCGATCTCGCCTACCAAGCGGCCGGGCTCGATCTTCAGGTCAAAGGTATTCGGCTGGCCCGGCTTCCATTTCCGCTGGCTGGCTTCGAAGGCGATCCACTTATAGAGCGGAGGTGACCACCGGCTGCTCATGCCATTTGTCGTCATCGGCACGAGTTCCAGATGGGCGTATTTGCCGACGCCGAGATTACTCATCAGCTCTCTGATCGGTTCGGGGTACTGCCAGCCCAGGATCACATCCTTGCCCTCAACCTTCTGCCAGCTGGTCAACATCTGGACCCGCTCGAACCTTGGGCCAGATGCCAAGGTGTAAGAGAGCCTCACGTTAAACAGCTTATCCAGCGATGCGTCGATGTCTGCAGTCTTTACGTGCGGCCCCATAAAACGACGTAGCGTCGACAGAGGCATGCTGTAGGACCTCTGCTCCATAGCCTTGTCATTTTCGAATGCCCAGGACTGAAGGTATTCATAAACGCCGTAGTCGAACGCCGTCAGGATGTGATTGCTGTCGACTCTGACCCCTTGCAACATTGCCTGAGGCCGTGGGCTTTCGGGTGCTAGGTCATGAACGCGATGCGGTGTGTCGACGATCTTGGAGAGACTGCCGCGAGCCGATGGCTGGAAGTTCTGCCGTTTTGGCAGCATGACCGGGGTTGTTGGAGCTGGCATTGGTGGGCGGGACGGAGCTGACATTGGAATATTTCATATTGATTTAATCCAGTGTCTGTTTGTCGGCGGGATTAAATCAAGAAGTATTTATTCCAGCGAGATTTCAGTGAGAGGAATATTAAAAAACACGTCAACCAGATGTGTGGGAATTTGGGAATATTAAAAAATGTCAACATAGTATAGTGTGGAAATACTGGAATAAATACGGCTCTGAAAATCAGATATTTGGTTCCGGGTTCACACATTGGGGACCCCAATACGAACAGAAGGTTCTGCGAGCGGTTCTTGGGGCGGTCTGCTTTACCGGAGATGCTGCGCATCTTTCAGGTTTGTATTAGTCGGCGTCCCGGTCCTCCAGCGGCCGTCGGCGGAGGAAGTACGGTCTCTTGCAACGTGTTCGGATATTGTCACGTAGGGACGGTAGGAGAGCGTGTGATGCCGAGAAAAGCAAGTGGTAAGAGAGAGCAGCAACGACTGCGCCAGAAACGGTATCGCGCAAGCCTGGTGGCGAAGCGTGAGCCCGAGGTCGCTGAACTCGATACGGCCGTTGCTGCTGCTGTGGCCCGCCTTGTCGTGGCTCTGGAAGATAAGACAGTGGCGACCGGGGCGAAGTCCGTCTTAGACAAGACCATGATCGATGCTGTCGACCATCTCAAGACCCTCGGTTATTCCGGCCGGTCAGCAGGAAAGCTGCTCTATCGCCGTTTGACGTGGCTCAAAGAGAGCTACCGGAACCCCTCAGCGACCAACCTCCAGAAGCGGGGATGTTACCTATGACCAACCTGTTGACGAAAGAGACCGACTCCCCCCGTTACTCCCTCCAAAAAAAGCCGATTTATCAACAGTCACATAGTGATGAGGTTCTTGCCAATTAGTGGCGCTTCGTTCGACACGCAGAACAACCAGATACTTTTCGGCCGCCACAGATTACCCACACGACCAGGTTTGCGATCCCGGTTTCGTCCTCCAGCGTAATGAACATGATGCCTTTCGCCGACCCAGGTCTTTGTCGGACCAAAACCAGACCGGCTAATTCCAACCACTTTCCGTCCCGGGCTCGGAACGCATCTTCGCAGGTGACGATCTTTCGTCGATTGAAGTCCTGCCGGAGAAAGGTCAGAGGATGCTCTCTCAGGGTCAAGCCAACATGGCTGTAATCCGCGACGACTTCGCTGCCCGAGGTCATCGGCTTCAATTCGACGCGCGGTTCGATCGCCTCCGGGATGACGGTCTGTTCGCGTGCGGCGGCGGCCGCGAAGAGCGGTAAGGCCTCGTCTCGAAGTCCTTCAATTGCCCAGAGGGCGTCACGTCGTGCAAGGCCAAGCGCGGGGCGAAATGCGTCCGCCTCCGCCAATTGCACCAGCGACGCGGACGGAACTCCTGCTCTCCGCCAAAGATCGTCGATGGATGAAAAAGCCCTATCTTCGCGAGCCCCGACAATGGTCGCTCCGTCCTTGTTGGCCAGCCCCTTGACCATGCGCATCCCAAGCCGGACGGCGAGCCGACCATCATCCGCTTCTTCAAGAGTGCAGTCCCATCGGGACGCATTGATGCAGATGGGTCGTATTTCGACACCATGCTGCTGGGCGTCCCTGACGATTTGCGCCGGAGCATAGAAGCCTAGTGGTTGCGCGTTCAACAGCGCGGCGCAGAAGATTTCGGGATGCCAACATTTCAGCCACGACGAAGCATAGGCTATCAGCGCGAAACTGGCGGAATGGCTTTCAGAGAATCCGTACGAGCGCCGCCGGTGTGTTTGAAGGTCGCCATGCCGCCGCGAAATCCTATCAGGAGCAGCGAGTCGTCCGTTTCGAGCTGACAGAAGAGCAATTTATGGCACTGGTCTCGCGAGATCAGCGTGACACCATTGCTCGATGGATCGAAGAAGGTCACTCAAGGCCCATTTTGCCAGCGGCCACGGTTTTGTCCTCAGTTGGCGGTTCCGGGAGGCGAAAGTCGAAGGGGTATGAACCAGAACACCGCGCGTTACATCACTAAGGCCGTGAGCCGGTTGACCGCCGGTTGGGGGCGCGGCAGCAAACAGTCTGTCGAGGCGCGAGGAAGATCAGCAAAGCGAACGCTGGCCATACACGTACGGCCGAGATGCGGGCACGGTACAGCGAGATAAGAAAAGGCACGCGCCCCGACGCAGCGGCACGCGTGAAGATGAGCATCGCAAAGAAAAGCAGAGTTGTCTCGGCCCAGGAGAACGCTAAACGGTCGGCATCACTGAGGGCCACGTTCGCGAAAAAGAAAGCGGCCGCAGAAGCCGTTATCCCCCAACCCTGAGCCTGTTGACGGCGAGCCATTGAAGTTTAGCCGTAGCATGCTTCAACCATCGCCTTTGCAATTGTTGAGAGACTATAAGTTTCGATCTTGCGGCTGACCGGCACCACCAACTCCACCGGCTTCGTAAGGTTTTCTGCTTCAACAGTGCACTTCACGGCACCAGTGGCTTTGCCTTCCTTCGGAAAAACGATATCTATCTCGAATACCTCCTCCGCTCGATGATGACGAAACAGGTCGCAACTTAAGGCTCCGCGTTTGACGGTGGTCGCTTTCGGCCATTCGTCGAAATAAAACAATTCAGGGTCGTGAGGTTTCGGCATGTATATTGGCTGTATTTTTGCGAGATCGTAAAGGGGTGATCTCGCGACGCCCATCGGGTTGATCAGACTGTTTATGCGGTTTCGCTCCTCGAACTGTTTCAGCGCGTCGGATAACGGGTTTATTCCCCGTGCCAGATCGGCCAGTGCACGGTTTCCGTGCAGGCTACCAAGCATCGATTCTGCGCTACGGATCGCCGAAAGATGAGAATCGAGCCCCCTTATTGCGAGCGAAGCTTTTGCGAAGTCCGCAAGCCTTACTGAGGCGGCTGGCCCTTTCAACGTGGCAATATCGAAACCAGTCGTCGCAGGCGGCGGGCGTTTCACAATCTTACGGGCCGCCGGTGAGGCGGGCGGCGCAGGTAACTTCGGAATGGGCTTTAATGCCGAACCCTCTATGACATTGTCGATATCATTGCCTTCAACATCATCGCCATCATAGACATCATCGTCCAGGTCGTATTTTTCACGGCTCAGCAGAATTTCCCCAACGGCTTCGAAAGTCACACGCATATTCGAAGCTGGCCGAGTGCCGATATTTTGAACGCCAAATGCCAACGCAACATCAGCTTCGATCTCAACGCGGCCATCGTGCAGCGTTTCGAAGATCGATCGGCATGCATCGAGCCATTTTAGATACTCGTTCGTATATTTTTCGATCGCGTCATCGCCTGCGGCCTCGTAAGAAATTTCAGTCCCATCGGGCAAGGTCTCCCCTCCTGGGACGGAGAAGTCTTGCTTCACAGGATGACGTTCTTTGAGTTTTTCAATCAGCTGGTCAATTTCGACAGGCTGAAGTTTCGAGGCGACGCGACGGATCACGTGAGCCTGTGCTGGATGTTCGGAAACGTCGGCGACCTTTATCGAGGGTTCTTGTGCCCGATATGTTGAGAGGTCTTTCTCCAGCTCCCTGATACGCTTATCTTCTGTTGTTTCTTCCGGAGGTCGCTTCCAACTTTCCGGGATAAGGAAAAATGGTAATCCGATCCCATGGGCTGTCGATGCTGCAACGCTATCGTCTGTCAACACAGAGACGGAACTGAACGTCCCCGTTTTTCTAATCGCCGAGGCTGTCCCGACGATCCGGTCGTCATTAATAGCATAATCGAGTGCACCGGCGAATTCAGGGTCTGGTTGCACCATGGCCACCAGCCTTAGAGTTACTCGCGGTTCTGCTTCCTTGATGACGACCTCAGGCGACATCGTCGAAAGCATCTCACGAATCCGCCTCGATATCTCAATCGCTCGCTTCCGTGTCCTTCCACCGCTCTTTTTGTGCTTATCGATTTCGCTCAAGACAGGCTTCGTCAGCGCGACAACGATTGGGTCCACCGCAAGTTCAGACCAAGGCAGCTCTTCCAAACGCCTACATTCGAAAAAAAGATTGGTGTCCGCGACGAATGCGCTTTCCATGCAGGCCTCTTAGGGCTCAAAACAGTTTATTTACAGGCTAGTAGACATGGTGGGTTCGCGAAGAAATTGCAAGATTTGCTCTTACGACCGCGTTTGGAATCGTCAATAGTTAACTGCTCGCGAACAAGCGATGGCCTCGGCGACCTAGCGATGTTGACCAAGAAGTTTGGACTAGCCGAAAACGAGGTGCTCGGCATGTTCCCGTCGGTCGGTTACGTCGGCGAAGGCAACAGGCCAACTGGAAGATACGAATAACCTCCCCCTGCTGGGTAAATGGCGAAGCCATCTCTCGGCGGCGGCGGGACAAATCCCTAGTTGATAGATTCCGTCAGAATCGTTCTCGAAACAAACCGAGGAAATCATGTCGGACATCAACGCATTACACGCTGGCACCTTCAATATTGGGGTGACATTGAAATCAACCAGCTAGGTCATCCCATTTTGGCGCTTCCGGCCCCGGAGACCCGGTATGTTGCTGACTTTGGTTTGACTGCCTCAGCAATATAGGAGCGCGTCCGGCTGGATTCAGTGGCCACCGACGGATGTGTCAGCCCACGTCTCGCAATTCTCTACCCAACAAATAGCTGAGTATTTACCTCCTTGCTAACCGGAATGGACGATTTACAAGTCCTCCAACTCGCCCTAGACTTGTATTTACGAAAACACGTCAATCGCCTCAGAAATAACGCCTTCCGTAGAATTGCTGCATTATTAGGATAGCACGATGACAACTTTAGGATTGTCTAATTCGCGGGCGGCAACGCCGATTTTAGACTCGCTTCATAAAACAATAGAATTCACAGTTTTTGAAAGGGATTTTATAGACAGCGGATATTTTCAAAGATTACATTTTATACTTCAAAACTCTACGGCATATACTTCCTTTCCTTCCAACAAAAATACTCGGTTCCCTCACTCGCTGGGTGTCGCGAAGATCGCGGGTGATCTTTTTAGTAAGTCGCTCAGTAATGCAACGCACGAGGACCTCGACGCACTCTTTGAAAAGATGGCCGAATTTTTGCTCGAACTATGTGAGCGGGTGCGCAAACTTGAGCGCGTCAGAACTCGGGAACGGGGTCGTTTCCCTACGAGCGCCACCAGCGACGACGCGTCTTTCGATTATCATAACCACGCGCACAAGCAGACTATATCCGGAAGATCAGGCTTTATACATAACCCCCTAGCCGATACCGGGATAAGCCTCGACGATTATGAACGACCAAAGAAGGATGTGACAAGGATCGACACCACGAAGCTGTACAAAGACAAATTTACTGCTTCATTCCTCGCCGATACATACTGGCAAGCTATCCGCATGTACGGGCTGATGCATGATCTCGGCCATCTCCCGATGAGCCACGCATTCGAGGCGGCCCTTTCCCACCATCAGGCTGACTTGTTCAAGCTCGCGACTGACGTCGCAGAGGATGATGAAGAACGTGAGCGCGTTCGGATTGCAAAAGAAAATTTTGATGAGTTGATTGCAGAGCGTCGAGCAAATTACTGGGGTTATTCGAAAGTCGACCGAGGCGAAAGTCTAGAGATTTTCGCCCAATTGCTCGGGGTTGATAGCCATAAAATTGCCGACTCGGTTTTCACGAAGGCCCTTCACGAAGTACGTGGCATATCGATTTTCAATCGTTATCTGTTTGACTTCCATCTAGATTTTACAGCTGATATCAACAGCTACGGTGATTTAATCAACTTTCTCTGTCTTGCGATTATCTTTTCCGGTGCTCTTGATCGGAAGTATTTAGGTCAAGAGAAACCCCATCGTTATTCTTTTTTGTTGACGCTGAAGAAACTTATCGACGGTGAAGTTGATGCTGACAGGCTCGACTATACATTACGCGATGCGATTGAATCGGGGATTGATCTAGGCGCTTTCGACCTACAAGCGTTAGTCTCAAACGCGATTATAATTCGGAACCTTCCCGGCAAGACTCTTAGGCCTACCGAGCGTACTGGCTCTGCCCCGGAAGAAAACGGTGGCGAGTCAGAATTTGCTGTGGGCTACTATTTCAGAGCCAGGTCAGCCATTGAACAGTTCTATGAGCAACGATATCAATCATATAAGTACATTATCTATCATAGAACATGCTCTCGTAGCAACAAATGTTTAGAATATTTGCTTGCGATGATAGTAAATTACGCTTTTCTTTTTCCAGATTCACCAATCGCAGATTTACTTGAAGAATTTGGCTATATCCGCCGTGATTTCCCAATCACAAAGATTACCAAGACTCTTCCGGATGAGACCGACCAGGAAGTCTTGCAAATCGACGATTCCAACCTTCGAACATTGCTGTTTCGGGTACAGACCCGCATTAACGCCGACGAAACTATATTTCTGAGGGGCGAGAAAAAATTCCCAAAATCCCCGCGATCTGAACATATGATTGCTGAAATCAATAACCTTTGCGAAGTAGTATTACTTAGAAAGCTTGAGAATGTGCTGACTGTCCGAAAATTCAAAACCGCACGCGATGTGATTGAAGGAATGCTCGGCAAGAGTTTCGATGCGAATACAGATAAAACTAAATTCGCCCATTTCCTGCAGACCATGCTGTCGGACCCGGGTTTTTATTCCGGGCGGCTTCGAGAAAACTTCATCAAGGGCGGCCTTGAGACGACGTACTCGATAATCGAAGACGTAGTACGTCCAAAAATCTTCAATTCGCGACAGAACGCTGCGGTGGCATTTGAGGACAAAATTTGGCTCGTGTTTCCCAATGGGCGGCATGAGGAAATTTACAAATCATCTCCTTCTTTGAGGGACATGAATAAACGAGAAAACGAGGACACCCATTTGCGACTATATGTCGTCGCAAAGGGCCTCAAAGGCGACGCAAAGAAATGCCAGTCCGTTACAGAACGAATTGGCAAATTCGTGCAGACTGAATGGAAACAGAGATAAAAGGACCGGAACAATGGCTGACGATACATTACGGCAACAATATCTCGTGCTGCACATGCTAAACGGTGAACAGAGTACGATGACGCGTGATGAACTCAGACGCGCTGTGGTAGAAGCAAGCGCCGCGACGTTCAAGGACTCCAAATATGTCGACACGCCTCTGCCATTTAACCGAGCAGTAGATCAAGCAATCCGCGCTGACCTGGTAGAACCGGCGAGCCCGTCGACTATCAAAATAACTGATAACGGAAAAGTGGTGCACGATTTTCGGGCACGCATGATCAAATGATATATGAGCAGGCAGCGCCGCTCGTTACCGCACTGCCAATGGCTACAAGTATTACGCAGCAGCCTTGCTCGGCGCGTCGATGAGCGGGAAATTGATCTCAGTAGCGAACGCGTTGTTCAGGAAAGTCGTCATTGAGACTGGGCGCTGATGACGATCATGTCGACGATGTCTGCATCCGTGAAACAGGCGGCTTTGATGGCAGCGAAATCGGCGTCGCTGATCTTGCCACAGTTCTCGATGACCTTCGCAGCGAACTTCGAAGCGGCATCTTCGCGCGGGTTTCAGACCCGGCAGCGCGGCGCGGGCGATCTCGTTCGGTGTTATGTTGCCGACTAGCACCGCAACGAATGGCGGCGACCTAGTCCATCTTACACGACCTAAAGCGGCAATGCTTCGATCTGCGTCGAATGGTTATCGCTTCGATACGGTAAGATCGATTGATCCTTTGGCCACCCAGAGGAATCTGCTTTGATCCCGACAGTCCACCAAGCAAGTGCTGGCCAGCGATGGACGTTCGGAACGAATATCAGGGCGACTTGATATCGAAATGGATTGTCGCAAGGCCGAGCGGTTGTATAACTGTGTCCGGAACGGGGAGCAGAGTTTTATGTCATACGATCAACAGCCATTTGCCGACGCCGATTTGAAATCGAACCCGCAGCCACGCTGCCCGTGTGTCTTGATATTGGACGTATCCGGCTCCATGGGCGGCCGTCCGATCGACGAGCTGAACGAAGGACTGCGAGTTCTTCAAGAGGAAATTCAAAGCGACAGCCTCGCAGCGAAACGAGTTGAACTCGCCATGGTGACCTTTGGTCCCGTCCAAGTCGCGATGGATTTCATGGGTGCAGAGAATTTCTATCCGCCACAGCTTACGGCTCAAGGTGCAACGCCTATGGGTGAAGCGATCGAGACCGGTCTGCAGATGCTTCGAGAACGGAAAGACCGGTATCGCGAAAACGGCATCAACTTCTACCGTCCCTGGGTCTTTTTGATTACCGACGGCGCTCCTACCGACAACTGGCAACGGGCGGCAGACGAAGTCCGCAAGGGAGAGGACTCCAAGAGCTTCATGTTCTATGCCATCGGCGTGGAAGGCGCAAATCTCGATACCCTGGCAAAGATCGCGGTACGGCAGCCCCTGAAGCTCAAGGGCTTGCAGTTCCGAGAGTTCTTCCAATGGCTGTCCAACTCGCTCGGGGCCGTGTCTCGTTCGAACCCCGGTGAGCAGGTACCGCTGGCAAATCCGACAACGCCTGACGGCTGGGCATTCGCGGGATGACCAGGTGGGCATTTGCCGCTGCGTCAGTGCGGGGTATCTCCCACGTAAAAAGAAACACCCGAATCCAAGACGCGAAGCGTTGTTTTGAAATCATCGTTCCGGACGCGCAGCCGATCTTTTGCGCCGTCGTTTCCGACGGAGCGGGATCGGCCTCTCATGGCGGCGAAGGTGCGTCGCTCGTGTGTCGTACCGTCGCAGTGGCGCTATGGGATCAGTTGACAAGCGATCCCAGCCGTTTTCCGGTAGAGGACGATGCTTGGAACTGGGTTGACGACATCCGTGACAAGATCGCGGTCGCCGCATCTCGACGTAACCTAGCCTCTCGGGATTTTGCGGCGACTATGATCGTCTCCGTGTCGGACGGAACTCGGACATTTACCGCGCACATCGGTGACGGGGCAATTGTCGGCAGGCATGCTGTCGATCAAGATTGGCGACTACTGAGCGCCTCCGAGAACGGCGAATACGCGTCCACCACGTTCTTCATTACCGACCCGGGCACCCCACGGCTCCGCACATCCATCGTCGAACATCCGATTGACGCGATCTTCCTGTTTTCGGACGGGATCGAGAACCAGGTTCTGGATACAGCCACCGGAGAGCCCTACGTCAACTTCTTCAACCCGATGGTCCGGCCGTTTACGGCCAGCGCGAATGTTGGCCGAGATCATCACCTTTCGGACCGTTTGGCGGCTTACCTCGACAGCGAAAAGTTTGCCGAGCACACCGATGACGACAAAACATTGGTAATCGCGGTCAAGAAATGAGCGCCCTCGACAAACTCTTCGCCGATGGCAGCACCATCGAACTCGGGAACCGCATTGGAAAAGGCGGTGAAGGCGAGGTCTTCGCGGTGACGAGCCTACCCGGCTTTGCGTTGAAGGCTTACCTACCCGGCGTGGTCGCCTCTCGCGAGACGAAAATTCGGGCCATGGTCAGCGCCAATCTTCACTCGAAGATGGCGTCGGTGGCTTTTCCGACGAAGGTCGTCGTCGATAAAGGCGGCACGTTTGTCGGCTTTTTGATGCGCCTTGTTCCGGATCACAAGGAGATACACGAACTCCAAACCCCCTCCTCTCGCCTTCGGCATTTTCCGAGTGCGGACTATCGCTTCCTTGTGCGCACGGCAGTCAACGTCGCGAAGGCGTTTGGTCAGGTCCATGTGGCAGGGTGCGTCATCGGGGATATCAATCAGCGAAGCATCCTCGTCTCCGACAGTGCCACCGTAGCGCTGATCGATACCGACAGCTTTCAGGTAACTCAGGGTGGGCAGCAGTTCCTTTGCGTGGTCGGCGTCCCCGACTACACACCTCCTGAACTGCAAGGCCAATCTCTGAAGACGATCGTTCGAACGCCGAACCATGATGCTTTCGGCCTGGCCGTCGCGATCTTCCAACTCCTGTGCATGGATCGCCACCCCTTCGCTGGACGATATAAGGGGTCAGGCGACATCACTATCGAACAGGCAATCAAGGAGTTTCGATTTGCCTACTCATCTCGTGACACGAAAATGGACCCGCCGCCTGCGAGTGTCGCTCTCCGCGACTTAAGTCCGAAAACAGCGGAGAACTTCGAGCGAGCGTTCTCCCCCAACGGAGTGGTCAGCCGCCCTACCCCGGACCAATGGATTGACGCCCTCACCGAATTGGAAACCTCGCTGAGGCCCTGCACCCTCAACAAGGCACACCACTATTCGCGGTTCGCGTCGGAATGCCCGTGGTGCCGGATGGAGCAAGCTTTCGGCGTGCCGATGTTTGTGGTCCGAGATTCGACCTCGATCCATATCCCTAAAGGCCTGATGAACGACACCATCGGCTTTAGCTTCAATATCGGGGCCATACGCGCAGTCCTGACGTCCAATCCTCTGCCTTTACAAATCGCAATTGCTATCCCCAAGCCCCAACGCAACTACTCTACATCCAATGATGTAAAGAACGCCCAGACTTCGAACGGCGGTTGGTCGCTTTTGGCAAATGTCGGCAAGATCGGCCTCGCCGCATCCTTCATCGCGATGTTTGCTCTGCCGAAAGGCATATTCGGCGTGATTGGCATGGCAATCTCCTTTTTCCTGATCACAATAGGCGGGTCGAGCAAATCAACCGGAATCGATATCGGCCAAAAATACAATATTGCCGCCGAAAAAGTCCGGTCTCGCATTCAATTCCTTCAGTCGAATGCGCCGGTCACGCAAGCATTCGCGCTCAAGGCTGAAATCGAAAAGAAAATCTCCGAGTACGAAAAACTCGTCGAGGACTTCAAAGACATCGAGAAGGACTACAATTCCGTCCGTCAAAAGGAACAGCTCGATGCTTATCTTTCTGCTCACACGATCAGGGGAGCCAAATCGGCTAAACTGTCGGTGGGTGATGTGGCCTCGCTCGCCTCCTATAGCTTCACCACCGCCTACGATGCTAAAACCCGCGACGTGCAGAGTGCCTACGGTATCGGACCCGTCAAAGCTGGACGCATTGCGGCATGGGTGAAGTCGGTCGAGTCCAGGTTCCAGTTTCGCGTTCAATATACCGACGCTGACCGGAACGCGATCCAGGTGAAGAAGGCAACCATCGTTTCCCGGCAACAAGGATGCGCCGATAGCCTGAACAAACTGGTTGAGGACTACCGGAAGCACGCCAAGGCCGTAAATGACTATTCTGGCGGGAACGACGTGCAACTTCAGCAATATGTTGAAGAAGTCGCACAGGCGGAGGCCGACCTCCTATTCCTCAAGATAGCAATTCCCGGGATCAAGCCGGTGCCGCCGCATCTGACGAAGGCTTCGTCATATCAGCCGACACCCCAGCCAAGGTATTCGCCTCGCAATGCACCGAAAACTTCAACGTCGACTTACCAGGCGACGGCTCCATCAGCATCAGGCACCCCCAGTTGTCCGATCTGTGGATCGCAAATGAGATATCGAACTGCAAAACGCGGCCACCGTGCTGGTCGGCCGTTCTGGGGATGCTCTAGGTACCCTACATGTAGAGGTACACGCATTGTTTAGGCCTCAGACAAGCCGTTAGGTGAAGACAACAGCTTTCTAATTATCGAAATTGAACAACGTTAGAACGATAAAGCGAAACTTGAAAACGAATGGCGAACTGAGTTCCAAACGATGCTGGCCACCGCGCGAAAAAGATTTCAATATTTATCTGCGGTAGTAATTGACTCGCATAGGTTTATTAATCATCATGACTCTCGCCAAAAGGGAGGCTTTAAAATGGCAAATACCAAGTGCATTATTGATGTTCCCCTCATCGCCAAGAAGGCGAGAGATGAAGGCAATCCAGATCAAGTCGTCGTTACTGTTACACTGCCCGACGGCACCAAAATTGACCTGGTAGTATTTCCGTTTGGGGCTCCTCGTGAACCCATACAGGCCGGTGATTCCTGTAACGGCATTTGCTGGTAATAAGCTTGTCATACTTCGCCGGGGGACTCAGCTATGCGAATTTACTGGGACCTTACTAAGCATTGCAATCTCAAATGCAGTCACTGTTACAACGCTCCTCAGAGAGAGGCTGCAGCTCGTGACGCAGTTTGGGAACGCAAACGTGAGCTGCTTCTACAGCTGATCTCCAAGTATCCCGAGGCTGTGATCCATTTCCTCGGCGGAGAACCGTTTGTTTCGCCCGACTTTGAACGCGCCGTTGAGCTTTGTGCTCGTGCCGCAGTCAAAGTTGAGGTCACGACAAACGGCACTATCCATGCTCCTTGGGCCTTTAAGCTACTTACGAAAATCAATCATTTGTATGTGAGCATAGACGGTGCGAACGAACGCATTAACGATGAACTGCGAGGGATTGGGGTTTTCGCTCAATCTCTCGCGTTCTTGAAGGCGGCTGTTGGCTCGGGCGTGGTTGCTTCAATTAGCTTTACAGTAACTTCGAAGAACATTCAGGACATCGATGGAATACTCGCTCTCTTTAAAGAATCAGGCGCAAACTCACTTATTCTAAGCCCCATTAAGCTTATAGGGAGTGCGAAGGGCTCAGAGGAAATCTTAGGCATAACGGCCCAGGAGTATTTCACTTTCGTCGAAAGAATCGCGAAAATGTCCTTGGGCGAGAATCTCAAAATTCACGCCACTGGTGGCTCCGCTCGCTTCAAAGACTACATCAAATGGCGCTTTTTCAATGATATTGTCGACGTCGATCCTTTTTGTGGGTCGGCGCAAAATCAGCTGAGAGTAAGTTCTACGGGCCACTTGTTGCCGTGTGCATCCGGCGAGGTATCCCCGTACTTCAAAAGGGGAGACTGGCAGCCTCCAGAAGGTCAACAAGATTTCGTCTTGCCGAAAACGCTCCTGACAACGGCACAGCAGTTCCAACTGCATACCTCGACGGCTCCTCCCGATGTTTGCGCCGATTGCGACTACCGAAAAGCCAAAAAATGTTATGGGGGGTGCCCCGTCAAAAGGACCTATGGCCCGGCCAAACTTTGTGAGCAAATCCTCGAAAAAGTCAGCGCCAATAGCGAGTTACAATGGCTGCGATAGGAGTTGATAACGCATTTGGCCTAGCCGTTTTTCACCTGGGCACTAAGGCGGGCATTCACAATGCATATGGACTGCAGAACTGGCGCTCAGGCGTACTAGCGAGCGGCATCGCGTTCTATGACCCCTATTATGGGTCACGAGACGATCCCGTGATCTACTTGTTCGATGTTCTTCATGGGCCAGAGTCAGTCGGCATTGTGGCCATCGCAGGCTCCGATGCCATTGGTACTACCCTTTCATTTATGCGTAGCTTCGGACCTGAAAACCTGTTGACAACAATTCAAGAGCTGTCGCGCTTAATCGAAGAAACTTACGGCATCGGTTCTACAAGCATTATTCCCGTTGTCTACTCGTACCCCAAACTTGGCATTATGGGGAAAAAGTCCAATAATGATGTCGTTATTTTTGATTTACTTTCACATGCGTTGATCCATGAAGGCCTTTTGCCCGACAGCCCGGTCGATGATATGCAAGGATTGCTTATCTGGTCCTTTTGGGACAACTTTCCCCAAGCGGGAAACGCTGCTAGCGCATGGGCCGAGGAAGCAGCCGCAATTTCAACGATTTTGAATTCTCGTTCCCTTTCGGTAAATAGGGCTACGCAAAACGCTGTAGGTACGAAACTGGCGCGTTCCATTCAAGATGCGCCTCCTACAATTAGCCAACACATTATGCCATTACCGTTGGTAGGCCAGACGTCCAATATATTCTGCGCTCCCGCAAGCTTGCAGATGATTTATAGATACATCTTTCAAAATGATATTCCTCAAGATGATATAGCGCGTGAAATGAGTATCACAGCTGCAGGAAGTACTTTGAGCGGTCAGCTAAATGCTTACCGACTATACTTTGGAAAAACCTTCGAGGTTTCATTAAATCGCGCTCCAAGCGGTGAAGTGGTCGTGAATGCTCTTAATTCCTACCTGCCAGTCAAATGCGGAATTCGAGGGCATTCGCGTGTGATTACTGGCTTTCGCACAGAGACCTACGTCGATCCACTATCTGGCAAGATCATTCTTAGCGACGTGTCTGCGATGGTGAATGATCCGGAACCAGTTGGGTATGGTTCTGTAGTTTGGGAAAACACTAAGCAAAATAATTGGATGGATATAATCGAGTTGAAAAGGCACGACGCCTGATATCCTCGACTGGCATAAATTATTGTACATCAAAAAGTGTCCGGGCTGGATAGGAAACGATCGAGGATACAACAATGTCACTGCTTGGAGGCTTTTCCTCTTGGAAACTGGCGCGGCAGCGTGAAGCACTTATGGCAATCGACGGGTTTTCGACCGCGCCACGTGCTCTTCTAGGGATCGATTATGATGCCATTCCGGTTGGGACTTTTGAAAATATCTCTGGAATCCGGCTTAGTTGGATAGGGCCCGATAGTTTTCTTTTCCATCACACACCTTCTGAGGCATTCCGTTTCGTCCGACGCAATGGCGAAATTATTGTGCCGGAGAACATGTTTACCGACGGCGGGACGATCCCTAAGCTTCTCTGGCAATTTCACGGATTGTCACCTTGGGGTTATGCACCGGCATTTCTTGTCCATGATTGGGAATTCGAGGCTCATCACTGCGGACTTTCACCGAAGTCCTTTGAGGAAGCCCGCGATACTTTGACCGAAGGTATCAAAACGCTCATGGAGATGGGTCTGTGTGAAAAGTCACCTTTGATCCTGTCGACAATCTATGAGGGGGTTAACTCCTTCGTGGCGCGTCGTATTTGGGATCGGATTCCTCCTAGCTGCACGCTTCCGAAACAATAGTCCTACAAGCAAGTAACCGGTGGTCGCCGCCGAAGCCGAACCACCACTCACATGCCGGAGGCGGAAGGTGTTGCCCCTCTCCGCCTTCGACCTTTCCAAGGCTCATGCCACAAAGGTCTCCGATTCAAGTACCAAAGAAGATATTCGTGGTGTACGACGAAAAAGAACAGCAACCATTCCGAGCCTCGTCCCACTCACATGCGTCATAGCGACCGCCCTATCTCCCTACCTGACGATGACGTTCTAGGTCGGTCAGAATTTGCACTGGCCCTCGCTCGCTCTATCGACCAGTTGAGTGTTGCCCGAGATGGCTTCGTCATTGGCCTGATTGGAGCCTGGGGGTCTGGAAAATCCAGTGTAGTGGAACTGACCCTTCGATACCTCAAGCACATCGAAATGAGCCGAGCCGACATCGGTGCGGCCCCAAGCCTGCTGGAACTGGATGAGATGTCTCGGCGCTTCTCGCGCGTGGAACCGATAACGCAGGCGCTAATCGCTGAGAACCGAGACGTGGACCTGTGGGATAGGAACCATCGCGATGCCGAGTTCCGGAAAGCATTCGACTCCGAGGAAGACACTGAGTTTGCACTGAATTATTGGCGACTGAAGCGGTTCGTCGAGAATAATCCCAAAAATATCGTCGTCCGTTTCTCTCCCTGGCTTTTCCCGGGAAAGGCAGAACTTGCCAGTGCGCTCATCAGCGATCTCGCCCGCGCCATTGGTGAAAAGCTCGGCAGTGACGTTCGAGAGGCATTTGCCTCTGTACTGAGCCGTCTGAGCCAGGCAGTACCGCTGGCCGGAGCAGCGACCGATGTGGTGACCGGTGGGGCATTCGGCGGCTTCTTCTCCGCAAGCGTCGACCTATCCGATAGGCTGGCAAAGCGTCTCACGACGGGCCCAACCCTAGAGGGTGTTAGGGATCGGCTTCGCTATACATTGCGAGCGCTTGAGCCCAAGAAAATCATTGTAGTCGTTGACGACCTTGATCGTCTGACGCCTCCTGAAGCCGTGGAAATGGTTTCGCTGCTCAAAGGGCTCGGCGACTTACCGAACGTGGTTTACGTCCTTTGTTACGACGAGGAACGGCTTTCCGCACTTATCGGCACAGCGCTCCAACTCGATGGAATCGAATACCTCCAGAAGATTATCCAGTATCCGGTACACCTCCCTCCTCTTGATACAACGGATATATCTCGACTTCTGGAGGTCGACCTACAGGAACTGATCCCTGCGTTGCAGCCTAACGACCAGACCCGCCTGAGTGCGGCTTGGTTTTCAATTCTCAGGCGCTATCTGCTTACGCCGCGCGATGTTCGACGGCTGATGAATGCGTTTTCGGTGGCGAGCGCGGGACTTGGTGACCATACTGACCCTATCGATTTGCTTATCTTGGAAACCATTCGCATCCATGAGCCGTCGATTTATCACTGGTTCCGACAAAACTTAGACCAACTGGTGGTATAGCCGATGTCTGGAAGAGAGACCGCGAAAGCGGAACTACTCACGCTACTGGAGAAGACCAAGAACAAGGAGGCTGCGTTGGCTGCAATCTCCTTTCTATTCCCAAGGTCGAGGGATTTGCTCGGTGACCAAGCCGTGGAAACAGTTACCGGGAGCGATGGAGTCGGCCGTCGGATCGCAAAAGCTGATTTCGCGCCAATGTATTTCCGTCTGACGCCAGACAAAAGCCTTTGGAGCAAGTCGCAGGTCGAAGAACTCAAAGAGGGCGACCCGAACACTACCTTCCAGGTATTCCAGTCGCGCTTAAACGCTGTCGGTGACGAGCAGCGGCCTAAGCTTCGCCGCCTCATCCTCGAAATCCTCGAAGATATCTTGCAGAGCCAAGATGATATGAGCGCGTGGTTTTTAGCGGTGTTCAACAACGCGATCGTCTTGGTAGGCGATGAAGATTGGAAGAATGCGGCTCTTTTCGACGCGTCGAACGAAGACTTCGTCCGTATCCTACTAAGGCAAGCCTTAAACCGGTGCAAACAAGATGATCGTGTCGCGCTGCTTCGGAAGAGTATTGCCGAAGCTGACGACATTTCGCTTCTATGCGAGTTAATGAGGTCGGTTTCCGGCGATAACATTCCTGAAGGAACTGATTATAAAGAAGATGTTCTCGGCGAGACGACACAGGAACTGCGCAGTGAACTCTTGAATAGAGTTCGGAAGATGGCTGCAGATGGTGTTTTGCATTCTCAGGTCAGACCAGCAGACATCTTGTGGTACTGGTGGGGCACCGGAAACGGAGACGAGGTCTTAGAGTACACCAAACAGCTGGCAACGGTGAGCGAGGGCCTTCGCGTTCTTATGGCAATACCAATTAGCTACGTGCGATCTACAGCTGGCAACTACGAGAAGGTCGATGTTCGAGCATGGAGCAAGATTGTCGATCTCGATGAACTTGAAAAACGGGCAATGATCCTGAGCATGTCAGAGTCCGCAGACGACCAACCAATCGCCCATCGATTTCTCACAGCGTTGGCAAAAGGCAAAGGTCGCGACTTCTGATAAAACGCACCACTCGCTGGCTGACGCCAGACAGTTCACGATCAGCAAGAGCCAATCAACAGCCTTGAGATGCGAGGCCACACCATCTTGTCCTGCCTCCCCAGACCGGTTCGTCGGCCAAAAGAAGCACTGCAGCCTCTGCATAGCTGCACTGCACAAAATTTATTGTCCTTCCGATCAAAAATCAGGCATACCGCCCACAGCTGATGCACATGGCGGCTTCCTCCCAGTTCCGCCGCAGCAGCTGTTCCCCTCTGGAGGTTTTTGACCTTCAAAACTTATAGGCTCCGGAGAAATCCGTAAGCCTTTTTTTCTATCGTCGGATGGCCCTACATCATTTTCGAAGGCCAATAGCGGTCCGCCTGCTGCGGAGCGACAAGACTCACGGCTTCCCTTTGAAGCGGATTTGGTCATTCAGGCCGTTTAGTTTGGCCCATTCCCCGATTTGGCCGCCGAGGGTCTTCATATAATCGGCTCCGTCAGGAAAGACCTTAATGTCGAATGGTTCGTGCTGTTCGCCGGAAATCAGCTGATCCATCAGTTTTTGAACGGTGTCGCCGAGTTCCTGCTCGCCAGCGATGCGTAGGTAGGCCGTCAGCGGTTTGTCTTTTGACTCCTCCTCGCCGCCCAGGAGCCGCTCAAAATCAGGGATGCTCACACGGTGCCTCACCGTGATGCCCGCTTGGCGTGCATGCAATATTGCATCTCGGATTTTCTTGTTTTCAGTCCACATGCCGTTGTTATCGCCGTTTTTCTTGAACGGAGGGTCGCAGTCATGAACGATGCCGAAGTCGATCTTGAAATGCTGCATGACCCGTACCAGCGGCGCGAGGATTGCTTTCCCTCTCGCTCTAATGATTGTCACCTGGTTGATTAGTTCATGCTGTTTTTCCACGACTGATGCCATGAAGGCAGCGTGCTCGGTGTCGCCCTCTACCAGGATCGGATACGACCCGAAGAAAATCTCCGCGAAGCTCGGGTCGATTTGCTGCAGGGCTTGAAGGCGCTTTTTCTCGCCACGCTCGAATTCGATCCGATCAGATCGGTAGGTTCGAGGCGAAACGACGGCAACACCCTTATCGTCTCCCGACCGCTCAAGTCGGACGATTGTCGTGTGATCTTCAAAGGGATTGATGAAATAGGGCGAGTGCGTCGTCATCATCACCTGCCAATCCGGACTTTCGGCCAGCTTGTACAGGTGACGTTGAGCGGCCCGAGCCGCCATCGGATGTAGAGCATTCTCCGGCTCGTCGATAAGAAGGAGATAACCAGGCAATGCCGGGTCATCGGGGCTATCCGGGATCGGAGCACCATCGTCGTGTGCTTTAAGTTTGGCCCTCAGTTCCTCGACAAAAGCTTCAATTTCGACCTTCTCGGGCTCGGCAATTTTCCTGCCACCGAGCTTCTTTTCTGCGCCACCTATTTCCGCGATTAGCCTTTTCCGAAAGTCGTCACGGATTTCCTTGTCGCGCGTCAACTCGTTGTGGACCTGTAGCATTGCCCAGAACAACGCCCTCCTCGCCCCCGTTCCTTGCTGCTTCAGCATCGTATCGCTGAGACCATCCTTGATGCGGATGCTGGAACCGGCTTTCACGAGGTCGGATATCTTCGGGACAAGCGGAGATGCTGCGATGTTTAATCTAACATCCATTTTCGGAAATACACCCTGGAAACCGGCCGCAATCTTCGCGGCTATATCATTGAAGTGCTTGGTGTGATCACTGCTCAGCACGTCGATGTGACTGCTGACGCTTGCGATAGCCTTGAACAAGGCCGAATCCTTGTTCGCCCGCTCCTTTTCCACACTGGCGAGCAAAGGTCCCAATGCCAAGGCTAGAAGCATCTCTTCCGTCTTCTGAGCGTCATCGAGAGAGCCGATCCGCAAGGGCCGAGGTAGTCGCGAGCTAAACACGGGGTCCGCTCCGCCAGCCTTCCCATCTGCCGCCCAGTCTCCCTCCCCGTTTTCTCCTCCGGTCGGGTCCCACGTCGTCCTGGTTCGAACGAAATCCGGCGCGTTCCATTGCCACCGACTTATAACGATGCGCAGGCCGTCACGGTCCGTCTTCCAACGGGGATCGACGTTGCCGATCCCATCAGGAATGTGAACTTCGAGCAAGATTTCGGACGGCTGCTCGGGGGTAGCGTGCTGGAAACGATCTTCCGAGGCAACGAAAGTGGCGACCCCTTTCGCAAGCTCGTATGCCCTCAACAGGGTCGATTTCCCAGAATTGTTGCGGCCGACAATGCAAACGATGTTATCAAGTTCGATCACCAAGCCGTCGTCGCCAATGCACCCGACATTTCTGATCGTCATCCTAACCAGTCTTGATCGATTTTCCCCAGCCACGACTCGCTCCCCATTGTCCCAGATTGATGTTTGCCACAACTCGCAACAGGATCAATCAGCCCTCGGAAATAAACCCAGCATTGTATTCGGGACGACAATCCAAATTAGTGACTTCGCATAAAGGGCTCAGCCAGAGGTAACTGCCGTAGTCGGCCGACGCGGCTCGTTAGTGTCCAAGCCTATGTCCACAGGCGAATACCTCGCATCTGGTTGCACCTATTGCTCTCTTCAATTGGCAAGGGATTATGGGCTTGGGAAACTCACCCGATCAAAATTCTCTTAGGAAGTTAGATGGCCAGAATTCCACGTTGGGCAGAAAAGCAATTTTCGGCGCGGTGCTCTTTAGGCGACGCGGTCGCATCACGACCTGACGAAGATATCAACGGGTGGGATTATTTTGTCGAATTTCCTCATGCCCAATTCGGTGGGGACTGGGAAAAATCTCCACCGCGACGACAGGCGTTCGCACAGATCAAATCGACGATAGGTCGTTCCCGCAGGCCATCAGTGAAGCTGAGCAATATGTTGAGAGCCTGTAGTTCACCGGACCCTTGGTTCATCTTTCTCATCCAAAATAACGGTGAAATATACGGGATTGAGGTTCTCAATGATCTATTGTCATGTTCGTTGAAAGAAATTCGTCGAGCCCGCCTCGGCAACTCAAAGATTCACAAGGTCTTGCTGCCAATCGAGTTTGCCCTCAACGATCGGATTGATGGGGACGTTGTCGAATGGATGACTCAGCGCCTGGGACCGTCAGCGTTGGCTTACGCGCAAAAAAAGAGAGAGCAATTTGAGACCTCGGGATACGAACACGGATATGGGACCGGGAAGATCGTCGTTTCCGCAAAAGATGAAGATGAATTCGCAAATAATTTGATCGGCCTCGGTAAAGGCCTAGCTGTTGAGAGCTTTACCTACAGCGACGATCGATTTGGTTTGCCCGATTTGAAAGTGGTACAGAACACCAGCAGCACAGGTCGTATCTTTTTCGATCCTTTTCCTATCGGTAGCTGCGACATTAAGCTGATCGGCCCCGCCGCTGAGCCGCCGCTAGCGCTCAAAGGGAGCGTCTTCGGTTTCCCCCCGCCGATGGCCAAAACTGATGAGACAATTCGTTTCTCGTCACCACCGCTTGAAGTTGTAAAATCCGGCCTAAGTGGACGTTTCATTCTAAAAAATGATGACGACGTGTCCTATGACCTGAGTAGATATGCTCTGCACGCAAAACTGCTTCGCTGGCTACATTCCACCGCGATCAGGCTGGAGGTTCGCAGCAGGGGTATCCCTGTTTGGCAAACCACGTTCAGGCAAAGCTCTGGGAAAAATGACAAAACGTTCGCCGATATCATTCATGGATTGAGTGCGATTGGCGCTCATACTGACTTGTCAGGCTTACAATTCAGCATCGATGATCTGAGAAGGGCGCTGCCGGAGTTACATGAAGCTATGGCGCTGCTGACGGAATCCAATTTACGTCTCGAAGCGACCGCGAGTGGATTCGGCGAGGATCAAATCGACGCCGTAATGTATTTATGTTTCGCCCGATTGCGAGGCGCGTTGCTTTCCGTAATAGCCACTCGCCCGGTGACGAGTTCCTCCATCAGCGGAGACTTGCGGCGTCTGATCTTGGGGCGTCCGACGATCAGAGATGCATATTTCATCTCAGATGCCACAGAAGACGATGACGTCACGATGCTGCAGGAATTCGATCGTCACGCGAAGGCAACGGCAGACGAAGCAGTGCTTTTGATACCGGACCTGATGGAAAGATTGGCCGTGACGCGTGGGGAGAACAGGAGAACATGACCGAAAGCGCTGATCTCGACCGGATGGAAAAAGATGTCCGCCAAGCCGCAGGCGGGGTCGGTGCGATGATATTGGAAACGGTCTTGGCAAGCGATAACCTACCGGCAGTCGCAGTCGATGGTGTCACCTTCGCTGCTCTCGTCCAGCATCTCCGCCCCCGACTAATCTATATGATGATCACCACCTTTACCGCCGCCGAGGACGTAGCTGTCCACTTTGATGTCCATGAAGACGAACTGGATCGCGATCTAAAGAAGCTCGCCACCCAATGGGCTTCCAAAGACGGCCAGTCATCACGCTTGGCGCTGGGCTTGATGGCCGACGGCATTCTGCATGGGGTCGTCGAGACCGCTGATTGGTTTAGCGACTTCGAAGCTGAAGCCGACGAAGTTGCAGAAGCGCGACACCAGGAACAAGAGGATGCTTTTACAAAACTGCAGGAGCAAGAGCGTTCACGACGGGAGGCTGACGAGAAAAAGCGACTGGCTCCACTCGTGAAAAAGCTGCTGGCTGACCCTCGGTTTACTGCTTCAAAAATCAGCGCAGCAAAGCGTTTGAGCCTTGCGGAGATGGTATTTCCCGATGAGGACCGTTCAACGCTCAAAAAGGCGGTGGAGCGTGCCGCGAATGAAATCTGGTTGGCCGGGCCCTCAAGATGAACGCCCCTTTCGAAGGAAAGACGACGGCCGAGCTGTTGACGTTGCATGCGGCGATCATGGAAGAACTGAGAACCCGCGACGTCCTTCGCAGCGCCAATAATCCCACTGGAGACCTTGCAGAATATCTTTTCTGCGCCGCCTTTGGCTGGAAGCAAGCGGCGAATTCTGTCAAAGGCTACGACGCAACTGACGCTGACGGCGTCCAGTACCAGATCAAGGGCCGCCGGACACACCAGCGGAATAAGTCTCGTCAGTTATCTGCAATCCGTGACTTGAATGGCTTCGACGTGTTGGCCATCGTCCTCTTCAACGACGACTATCAAATTATGAGGGCGGGACTGGTACCGGTCGCGATCGTAAGAGAGAAGTCGACCTACGTGCAGCACACCAACAGCAATAAGTTCATTGCCCGAGAGGCGATCTGGGATATCGAGGGCGTAATCGATGTGACAGATCGGCTGAAAGCGGTGCCGTAAAGCTGTTTTCCTATTCGGACCGCCTGTCTCATTTATCGCCAGGTGCGCGGTGTGAGCAACCGGCGGAAAAGCCAAAAGCATCCCGAACGCATCAGACACGTCCTAAGATAGCTGATATTTTCCTTAAACAGCAATTTCGTCTCAGGGCTGCAATGTATCTCTTGCTGGCATTTTGTAGTTCGGGTCGAGCGCGATATTCAGGAGATGGGCTAGACGAAAGCCCGCTTTTTTCAGTCGATCCTCGGCAACCGAAGCGAACCGCTCCTGATAAGACCGATCTGCGATAACTGTACGCTCTTCGTCATCTTTCCCGAGAGTGACTTGGTTGTTCGAATAATTACAAGACGCTCCGACCTTTACGCAGTATTGAACGTCCGGCTGAAGGGTGATCTGAAAAGATTCATCAGCCCAAACTGCAGGATCGGTACCCACCATAGCCTGTTCATCAGCCGCGCTTGTATTGGCAAGCAACGTATCGACAGCTCGGTAGGTTATTGTGCGACGACCCCAGCTCGGTTTGAAGTCTGCGCGGTTTCGGACTTTCTGGAAGAGCCCGGCTTCGAGCAGGCAGCCATCCCAAACCGCGTGTAGGTTTCTGGGTCGGTAAGATGAAGTGCCACATCCCCCAGGCACCCTTGCCTTGATGGCATTTCCACCCTTATCGTCGGAAAAGGAGATATGAAGCGGTTGATGGATGTCGCCCACCCAATGCCCGATCGCCATCAGAGCAAAGACCCGATCCTCATCGGACTTCGAACGATCTTTCAAGATTCCAAGGTCGCGGTCGACGCTCATCGCTGAGTTCAGTTGTCTCTGGAGGAGTCAACTTCACGACCGGTCGACTTCCGAGCACGAAGGATTTCTTCGAGTTTGGAACGCGAATGACGGCAAGCCCCCTGCCCGCGATCACATCCAGAACCTTGTCGCTTCCGCTCTTCAACGTAGAGACACGTAAGTTTCGGTATGAGCGTTTCAAATTGGCCGGTTCGAGGAGGTCGCTTCGCTCTTTGTTCGAGAGCGGCCGGACTTGGGCGTGAAACTCATCCGAGAACTTCTCGATCTGGGCCTGATGCTGTTCGGGCGAGAGCAATGAATCATAAAAATCGGGCACCCTGCGGAACTGCTGATAAAGAAAAACGTCCCATATCTCGCGCTCACTGCTTGTTAGGCCAGGTTTTTTCCAATTTGTGGCTTGAGCGACGATCTTCTCAACAACGGGCGCAGCGAATGACTCCAAGCGGCTGAATTGCTTCTCCAAGTCCACGTCCTTGCTACCATCACCCTTGATGTGGCTGTAAAGGTGCCCTTCCAGGAGCAAGGCCTCTGCCTTTCCCGGCCAGACACCTTGGCTCGGGCGGCGGGAGTCGAAAGTCCACAGCCCTCCGGATTGAGGGTCGACGAAATGTTTCTGCAACATTTTTGGCACGAAATGGTGCCGTTTCGGAATCTTCTCGATTTGCATGCTGCTCTCACCGCGCGAACAGATTGCCAATTATCAGGACACAACCATCTGCCGCCAGATGCGTCAGACCTTACGGTGGAACATCCACTGATTTATACTCAGCCGAAAACTAATGTCGGCGCACTGTCGCAGAGTGCTGGTGGCCCCCCGCAAGGTCGTGTGATTTCTTATGACCGATAATGACGGTTATTGGACATTAGCCCGCCTTACGGCGCATCATTCTCTTTTGAAGTTAAGAGCGATTAGTTTCACCAAGCTCGCCAAAATCAAGTCAAAGCGGCACCTTCAAAATCCATTCAAAAGCCCTGCTCTGATCATCGGAGGCAGTTTCCACGATGATCGTTCCGGAAGACCAACGAGCCGCAAGCGTTGTTTCCTCGCACGTTGACCAAGCGCGGCGGGCCGTTCCAAAGCTACTGCCGCAACGTTGATGGCAACAAAGCGCCAACAGCGGTCATTCCGTGCGACGCAACGCGGAGCTTTCATTATAAGAAAATCTTAGGTTGTAGCATCGACATTGGGTCCCAATATTCTATCCGTCTACCACGAGGGAACTATCATGTTGGTTGTAGATTTTATTCTTGAAGTCATTGGATACACGACTGCGCGGATATTGCTCCCAATAGTCTCTCTAGGAAACGTGCGAGTTGAACAGGTTTCGTCGAACGAGACGGGTTTCAACTGGGCAGGGTTCAAGCGTGGCGAAAACGGTGGCTCTATGTGCCAAGCCCCAATGGCTGGGTGGATCGGATTGATCCCTTGGACCGTTCTTTTCGTTACATTGTTTGCTATCGCATGATCACAGAAAGTCCGCATTGGGCCGAAACGGACCAGTACGCGAGTCTTATCTGCGCTGCCGGAAGTGTGGCAACACTCAGGGTAACCACTTCCTGTTCAGCTCCATGCCGCGCTAGTCGTTGCTTGCTTGATTGGCTAGGCGGGCTTCGCGCTCACGCGTTCCCAGCAGCGTGCCGTGCCACTTATGGAATCCGTCGGTTCTTTCTGGCTTGGTCAGTCGAATATGGCTGTTTTACCAGCCTGCGCCAGATCATTTCGGAAGGTCGCTGCGTCGATCCAGCCTCACGACGAGCGGGAATATCGTGATGACGATCCTGCCGAACTCATCGGCAGCTAGTTTTCGAAGCCACTCGATCATTTCCGAGACTTCCGCTGCTTTTCGAGTTCCTTAAATCGATCCCGTACCGATCTTCCAGTGCCGCTAGAATTTTTGGAACGGTGGTGCCGACGTGAAGGGTGTGTTTGCCTATTTCTATATGAGCGCCCAATATCTCTGTGGCCGTCCAGTCGTCATATCGACCCCGGAACATCTTCTCCTCGCCGGACAAGCGGTAGTTGCTGCCTCCGGTTTGCACGTTGATGCTTTTCCAGTGCAACCCAGCGGCAATGCCGTCCGCAACGACCGAATAGAGAGCATTTGGGTATAGCCCCCTCCGGGCACGACGCTCGGATTTCAGGGCCTGCTCCAGGCCTGTCGTGAGAACGTAAGCAATCCCCATTTCGCCAGTCACGGCGAAGTTCGCGACCTGTTGCATGACCGTCCTATGCCGCTTGTTCTTCGTTTCGTGAAATAGCTGGCAGAACTCAGACCATGCTTTGATTGTTAACGCGTAATCATCCGCCAAGCGCCCTGATTCATTGGCCTGCAGACGCGCAGCCTTCTCGACGGCGTCTGGGACAGGAGCGTCGGTGATCGGAACGTCTTTATTGGTGAGCTTCCTCAAAAAACCGATTGCTTCCTGCCTGCTCATAGCTCCCCCGACCATCTTTCTTGCATCGCCCCTTGCGGTCGACCGACATTGCGGCAACCATTGATGTAATGGCAACGATAAAAGACGGTAGGGAGCCGTCGGACATGGCCAAGATCACAAAGAAAATCCGTATTGACGGCTACGACATTCTCAAGAACGAATTCGAAATCTCCTTCCAACTTCGCGGTCACGGCCACCATCTAAGACTTGTCAGCACCCACACCCATCCTGGAGAATACGGTTTTGCTGGTGACGGCGAGCAAGAACTCGCGATGTTGGGCCTCGACGCTGACGATATCCAGCAGATCATCGAAGAAATCTTTGACTGGATGGAAAAACCTCGGAAGGCGTTCAACAACCTCTCGCACGGCTACACGATGCGCACGCGTTTCGAAGCTACACAGCGCCTGGAGCAGGAACGCCGCACCAAGGCCGCTGTCGAGCGTAAACAGATCGAGGCTCCGTGCCTGGATTCGGCGATGTCCGTCACCAAGGAAATGGACGACGAGCATGCGATTGTCGATAAAGCTGAACCCACGAAGAGCACTCTGAGCGTCACTGCTAACATCACCGATGCGATGATGGAGGCTGCCTTTGGCGAGCGGCTTCGGTGGGATGTCACTGAAAAGCCGGAAGCTGCGATCACCGAAAACGGTGCGGCCGAGCTTGTATCAGCGCACGTCCTGATTGACGGCCCGGCAACAGACGAGGCTCTGGCCGCCGCTACTGACGCGTTCCAGCAGATCATTGATGGTCGGTCGAGCAAGATCGAGAGCTTTGAGGATGTACCGACCGAAGGAACTATCGAGCCAGCAGTAAGCTCGAAGTCTGTGATCACTCTGAAAATCAACGACAAGCCCCACATGGTTGTGTCTGAACTCGATGCCAGCGAAATTGCCAGATTTCTCCATCAGCGCATCGCTGCCAGAGAATTTGCCGGGCTCGGTGAGCAACCAACCCCAGTGAAACTCCCGACATGCGACAATTCTGACGATCCGATCAGTATTGAGGAAGCTCGTCGCCGGATCACGGTAGCGAACATGCTCAAGGCTGAGTTCGAGGTCAAGCAGCTGATTTCTCCGCGCTCGACTCCTGCGGCCTCAATCGAAGACGCCGTCACGTCCATCCACCGGCACGTCCGCCGTTTCATGAGCCCGGCCACTCCTAGAGAGCACGATTTCCTTCGAGCGATCATCCAAGAGGAGATCGAGCGGGTTGTGGGAGGTGTGCTGTGAAGACCCTTCATCAGCGATCCAAGGAACGCGTAGCGCAGCTTGGTGAGGTCTTCACGGCCGAGCGAGAGGTCAACGCGATGCTCGATATGCTTCCGGATGACGTCTGGTCGAATATCAGCGAGACGTTCCTGGGCCTTCCTGTGGCAACGGCAATTTCCTGGTCGCGATCCTGCGGCGGAAGCTGGATGTCATCGTCAGAACCCTCGCTACCCCCGAAACTCGGGGGGATATGGTTTTACTAGCCGTCGGATCGATCTACGGGGTCGACGTGATGCCGGATAACGTCGAAGAAGCTCGTCGACGCATGTATTTCATGGTCATGGAACGGCTGGCAGAGATCATCGATATCAAAGTCTGGGGCACGTACGTGTCCCTCGGTACAAAAGTCCTCGAACACACCGACAGGATCGTGCAACGAAACATCGTTGTCGGCGACATGCTCAAGGATGAAGCCACCATCCTAGCCCGTTGCAAAGCAGACGCCTAACGGTCATTCCTCGTCATCAGACGGCTCTGGCGGGTCCGGCAGCTCCTCCACGAACAGACCTTCCTGCCTTAGGAAGGTCTCCCATTGCCGAGACATGTGTTCAAACAGCTCGATCACGGCGTATTGCGTGCCGTCTAGCTCAATGTATGCCTGAGCGTAAATCCGGAAACCAGGAGGAAACGGCTGGTCGGCAACGAACGGTGGATCGAACACCACCGTCGAGCCAGTCGACATGTTTTCCATCTGCGGCCCGAACGTCATGACAACATGTTTGACGGAATTCGCGATCTGACGGCATAGCTCCAGGTCTGGAAGCCGATCCGCGTTCGTTTCGATGAAGCCTTGGACTATTTTCCGCCCATCACGCTTCTTCCCAGTCAGCCGCAGGTGGGTGTTGTCATCGACAGCATGAAGGACCCAGTCAATCAAATGGAAGGCGTCGACCGCACAGTCGACGGATGCATATTGCACGGCCCGGCTCGACGTACCGACAGTAAGCGCTGTTCTGACACCAGGGTATTCAGGGCTTGACTGGTTTCATTGTCACTGCAGGGCAGCAAGGCGCTCTGCTTCAGTCATCGCTGCAGCTTTGGTTTTGAATGGCCCGATATCATGCTCCT
>NZ_PVBL01000042.1:0-35167 GCF_002968555.1 Neorhizobium sp. T6_25 | reverse complement strand
GAAACAATCCAACTGTCGTCAACAGTGAGCGCGATACCCAGTATCTTGACCCCTGGGCCGGGCGACCATTTCGAATTTGTTCGCATGCCCGCCCATAGCGACAACCTCGCTAACGACAGGTGAACCACACAAAGTGAGGAAGAACCCCGTTAACTGCCAAACGACAATCGAAGTGATTTTGGATATAGTTCTTGATGCGCTTTTTTTGCCAAGGTGCCAGGAAGCAACTCATGCTTTCTTGCTTTTCAGGCGGTGTCTGTAAGACAGCGAGCAAAACAAGAATCTCATCGAGCCTAAGGCGAGTTGCGTCAGGATCGCGGCAGACCAGGGAGGCGGCATCCCTGAGCAAGCTCTCTATTCGGGCAGCGCTGATATTGCTGTCCTTACCATTCCATTCATGTGAGGCATTCATCGATCCATACTCCCAGCAGCATAGGGCCGCATAGCCGTTAAAACCAGGCGTGATTGTCCGGCGGGAGAGCGCGAATAGGCAAATCATTACAAGCTAATTTTTGTTAAACGTTGCTGCGTTTGTCCTCGTTCTATTGTGACGAGCCGAGTTCTACATCAGAAATGAGATGCCTGCTTTATGGGCCTGCTGTGGAGACAGCACTGATGTACCACCCTTCGACATCTGAAAAAGATAACGACCAATTTGGGGCCGACTGCAGCCTGGCGGGTTTCAGCCCGCCTTTGCGGTTAGGCGCCATTGAGCAACCGACCGTTGTAGGAGACGGTAGCGGCTGATCTATAGTCTCCCGGAAGCAGTCAACCGCGGGACACGCGGCACTTCCATTGGTGGACAGTATTGGAGAGCTCAATTGCAGACGGACAACCCTCCGACCTACCGCTTTACCGCAAAAGTCCATATTCATCATAAAAGCTCGCCAGGGATCACGATGGCCTACGTCATCGACGCCCAAGGCCTTTCGGTAACGCAAGGACGGTCCGTCAGACTCGTCCCATGGACTTCGTTTCGTTTCCTGCACCTTCACGTTACGAGTGGGGTCGGCACCACTGGGTTTCCAGTCCACAGTGCGCGTTTGCGGACGCTCTTCGCATCAAGGGAGCTATCCTCGCTGGATTGGCAGGGAGAGACAGGCCTCGATCGGTCCGCCGACTACGTTCGGTTCATGGAAGAACTGATTCCGTTTGCAGTCGCCCGTAACCCGCGTCTCCGCCTTCGATACGGCGGCGACCCTATGATGGAGGCGGCGGCCCCGATGGTGCTGACCTTCTTGATCCTACCGTTCGGCTTAATCCCACTTTTGATCTTCAAACCGCTCGGTGCGCTTGTTGCTGGTTGGAAAAAGCCGCTTGGCAAACTCGTGTTTGGGGCAATCAGCACGAGTTTAGGTGTAGTGCTGAACATGCTTCCCTGGTCCAGCGGCAAGCCGTTCAAGGCCGACGATCTGCCCATCGCAGAACTTCCGCCGAGATATCGGCAAGGTGGCGTCTGAAGACGTACCGATATGCCTGCGACGAGCTTCGAGGGTGAGACTGGGCCTGTCCACGGCGGGCTTCTTCGCCATGAAGGGAACCGAACCCGCGGCACCCACATCCGGCTCAACCCGTTGAAAGCACCTGTTGCGGCGTGAGCGCTATTATGGAACCTGCGCGCTGGCCTACGATTCTCTACGCCGAAGGCTGCCAACGATGGTACTGATCTCTTCCTCCAGGTGCCGCCCTCTGTAAACGAACGACGTCTCATGGCGCGCGTATTGGCCATTTCGATCGGCGCTGAGCCAGTTGTAGGAGCCGATGCAAAGCATACCCGTGTCGATTGCCACGATCTTGCTGTGCAACTTCGGAAGCTTGTGCAGCCGAACTCCGATTCTAGAGAAGACCCTCTCGACGGCTTCCATGTGAGTCAGTCCATCGGCAGCAGGGCCGAGGTTGAGCAGTGGGTCAGCAAACACGTCAATTTCGGCACCGCGCTGCACCGCAGCTTTAAAGGCAGTCAGAAGTCCAACACGTTCCATTGTAGATGCGATCACCCACGGGCTCACGATACTGTAGCGGCGGCCAGAACCGGATAGCGCATCCAGAAGAAAAGCATCGTGGCCTGCCGCATCCCGCAGCATCTGAATCTGACCGTCCCCCTGCTTCAGGTCCGTGCGCGGCTCGGCCGCAAACTCGAGCCCATTTTGCTCTGACCCGAACAGGAAGTCGGCAAGGATCGCCCTTGGTGACCCACTTTTCGCCGTCGCCATAACATCCATATCGCCAAACACCAGACAACTGTCCTTTGCCCGCGAGACCATCACGTTGAGCATGCTGGGCGAGGCGTCGATAAAACCGCCGTCTGCGTGTTTCGAGTAGACGGGCGAGAAGATCACGACCGGTCGTTCCGCGCCTTGCAGCGCGTGCACCGTTCCGATGGTCATCGCTTCGCGGCCTTCGATCGCGATCCTTCGACCCGCACAGGCGTCCCGAATCTCGCGAACCTGTCGGCCAAACGGGGTCACGATGGCGACAATATTTTCCAACGACCGGCCATAGCGCGCCTCCAGTCCAGTCCGATTGGCATCAAGCCAAGCAGCAATAGTTTGGGCCTCGAGCGGATTGCAACGGCTGCTTCCCGAGGTAACTGCACGGCCGTCTATGTGCAGATATCCAAGCGCCGGAAGACCAGCGTGTGTTGGCGCCTTTCCTCGCAACGGTCGCAGTTTCCCCTTGTAGCACAAGGCATTGCTGAAGCTGATGATTTCGTCGTAGCACCGCCGGTGCTCGAACAGATAGAGACCCTTCTCGAGATCCGGATAGGGCGACACTCGGCAGGCTTGCTGTGCGAGGCGCATGGCGCTGCCGCTAGTCGAACAAATCCCGCGGTCGACCAGGGTCTCGATGCCGGCGTCACTTTGGAGAAGGCCATTGTTTCGAAGATTGCTTACATCCACAGGCCGGGGAACCGATGAAATCGGTTCGATCTGTTGGGTATCACCAATCACCAGGGCGCGCTTCGCCAACGAGAAAGACGCGCCACAAACTTCTGGCAAGACCTGGCCGGCTTCGTCGACGATCAAAAGATCGATAAAATCAAAGAGATACTCGGTCGCCCATTTGCCACCGTCGCGGCGGGTGTAGGTCATCTTGCCTGGGAGGCTGGCAAATGTTGCCACAGCACAGGGCGTCAACATCATGCGGCGGTGCCAACGCGGGATGACTGTCGCCTTTCCGTTCTTGCCTTTGGACGCGACGATACCGGCGAGGTCAGCCTCCATTGCTAGAAGCCAGCGACCTTCCCAATAGTGCGTTGCCAGAAGAAAGAGGGAGAACCGACCATCCAGGTCAGCCCGACGTTCTAGTTCTGCAACGTCATCGGCCCCGCCCAGGAGCTCCCTCGCCTGGGTCCAGCTCCTTTCCGCCTCGAGAGAACTAACACGCAGGGCTCTAGCCGTTGCGAGTGACTTTTCAGCGGATTGCGACGCCTCCTCCGCAGCCCGAAGCTCCGCTCGGATCCTGTCCTCGATATCTGAAACCCGTCTTGCGGTCTCCAATCCTGGCATGAGTTTTCCGATGGCAAGCCGAGCTCGCGCTGCGCGCTTTTCTTTGACAGAGGTCAGGAAGCCGACCACCGTTGCCAGCGACGATTCCGACGCCAGATGCTGGTCCAGGGCGGCCCTCGCCGCCAGAAGTTTTTCAGTATCACCCGTTCGTCTCGCGGCCTCGTCGACGTACAGCGCTTCCGTCGCCGCCGGGTCTGGGCCTAGGGTTGTTTCGAGCAGAGACTGGACGGTACAATAGGCGCTGTTGGCGCGGTCGATCTGCGCAAGCTTGGCCACCTCATCCGCTATCCGCTTCTGCAGCGCGGCGACCACCGACCCCACATCCGGATTGTCTAGCTCGGGAAACGCTGTCCGTGCAGCCTCAAGATAGATGTCCTTTGCGCGCTCCACATAGACCACGGTCTCACGCTCGACCTGAAACTCTTCGGTTTGGTAGCGACGGGCTGCTTCAAGACGCCGGGAATGCGAGGCTAGAAACATCCCAAAGCTTTCCACATCAGGCAGCCACCGTCCTGCGAACGGACCCACTCCCCTATCGAAGTCCTTACCGAAGGCGTCAATGATGTTCGTCACCGCTTGATTGTTGGAAGACGCCGCCACGATCACGGGCGGCTCTGCACCACGAAGCGCTGCACGCACCCAGAGGCCCGCGACGGCAGATAGCAACATGGTGGTTTTGCCGGTCCCTGGCGGACCGTTCACGGCAATCACATCTCCAGGCGCTGAAGCATCTAGCCAGGCCAGAACCTGCCTTTGGTGTTGGGCCAACGGGAAGTTGGGGTTTGAATGACCAAGCCGTCTGGAAAACTCCTGTTCGATGCGATCGTCCGGCTCCGCGGCGACTCCGTCCGGCTGCGCAACCTGCTTCAGCAATGGTGTCTCGGGTTCATCAGCCAGAAGCTTGTCATAGAGGTCGAGGATACCCCGCACTGTCGCGTTCGCATCCTCGGCCAGTTCCAGAAACCCGGACCCAATTGGCTGATAGTCCGCATCCCCGCGTGGCCATCCCCGCGAAACGGCATCCACCATCTTGCGGCAATGGCCAAGGTAATCATCCCAGCTAGCGCCACCTGACATATCAGGAAGAGGCGTTTCGGTCAGAAATGCGTCCAGGTCGCTGACAGAACCGATTGTAAACTCACCAGACGGAAGCGGCGTCAGCAGATCGCGAGCAAGCGCGTTGCGCATTGGTGTAATCTGCCCATGTCGACCAACTGTCGCCTCCGTCACAACAGGCGCAACGATTTCCGGCAAGCCGCCCGCTCGCGCCACCCCGTGTGACAATTTTCGCGCCGTAACAAGTGGCCAGAACCGAACGGCAACTGTCTTTGCCGAAGCCTGGTCCCGGAACACTCGATCCAAAACCTCTCCTGGCAGCAAGCCGCTTTTAAGCGCACTCGCAGGAATTTCTACAAATCGCTTGCGATCAGACTGGGTGAATTTTCCCTCACCCAGCGCCCCGTCAGCCAGCGAGGCTCGCCAGTAGTGCAATGTGTCTCGCATAATTACATCCATGATATCATCGCTACTTTGGCTAGCTTGATTTGAAGGCAGACATACAAGACAGAAAGTACCATGTGATTAATCAACGAGCTTGAGACGCTTAGACCCACGCCAAACGCCCGAAATAATTGTCCCCGAAACGATCGCAAACGGAAAACACCGCCTGTTCATAGAGGAAGCGGCCGCAGGCTTAACCTTGCGCTTTGATATATGAGCGAGCACGTTGCAAGCGCAGTTACTTTCGGTAGAGTGACTTCGGGCAGATGCGTGGTGGGGGCGAAATCCGTGGGACGAGGGACGTGGCTATTTTTGAGTTTGCTGTCGACGTGCGTCGCGTCCTCACTCGCGACAGAAGCAGACGCTTCATGGCTGACGCTGAAACCTCCGATCGCACACGCCCCCAATGTAGTGCAAATTGTTCTGCGCCCGGCCCAGAAGAAAACTCACTGGCTTGTGGTATCCAGCCGCCCTACCTACGCTGAAGCAAACTCTGTCGCGCAGTCATTTGCGCCAACTTTGGGTCCGACTGCCATTGTTCGGTCTCGAAACGGCGCCTTTGCCATCATTGCCGGGACACTGAACGACGACAAGGCGAAGCCTAACTTAAAGACCCTCAAAGATTTACGCCTCATACCCCAGGACGCCTTTCTGAGCGATGGCACGAGCATTGAGGAGCTTCTTTCACATAGCTATCCGACCGGCGCCTCGACCGACCTTATGACGCAATCGGCACTGAACATGTCAGTACGACGGCTTCAGATCGCCATGAGCCGACTGAAATTCTATTCTGGACCTACAGATGGCTTGATGGGACCGGAGACAGTCAACGCTTTCACTGCATATACGGCATCGTTCGGGGTGCTGCAGGGGGAATACCTCAATGAGTATTCCCTGGGCGCAATGGAGCAGACAGCACAAGATGGTTTCCGTACAGCTTCAGAACGCCAGGCTGCTACGGCGTTGGGCTTCCAGGACGCCAATACGTATGCTGAGGCGCTTAAAGGTGGCTTCAGCAATCAAAACAATCTCGCTCAAGCAAAGAGCAGAGGATTTCAAACGCAGCGCGACTACGATGAGGCTCAAAGCGCCGGCTTTCGCAACTTCGAAGAATATCAGCAAGGTCGCGCAGGAGGCTTTGGCACTGCGGATGAGTTGAGGGCGGCGACCCGTTTTAAGATCGGCACGTCAGCTGAATACACGGCGTTCAGAGCTTCAGGATTTTCGGACGCTGAGACCTTCTTCAAAGCTCGCGAAAAAGGCTTTCGCGAGCGAGCCTCCTATGATCAATTCCTCGCGGCCGAACTCAAAGCGGCACGCTCCCGCGCTGGAGCGGTTCTCGATGACGCTCAGACTTTTATCCGCCTCAATCCGAGCGTTCCCAATCTCGTTGACGTCGCGGACAAGGCAGCATTGCTTGGAAAAGCGATCGGAGGCAGCTCTACACAAGGTGTGGAACAAGCGAGTTCTCAACTCTCAGCCCTCTTGATGCCCCTGCCTGGCTATTCCACTTTCACGGCCGCGAGAGAAAAGGAACGCCTTGAGAACCTTGCTCAAAGGCTCAACGCTGCGAAACAGGAAGCTGTTATCGTGCAAGCTTCATTGAGTAGGTGGATTGCCGCGAATATCTCTTCGCCGAACACATATCAGATAGTCGCACAACTCAAATCTCTCGCTGAAGTCGCTGGGTCGAGTGACCTGGAAAGGTTGCAAGTCGCTTTGCAAGAAGCCAAGACCGTCGCTTCACGCAATGGTGTCGAACTAACAGCTTCTCGTATTTCCGAACCCAATTCTAAATCCGCCGGAGATCCTGGAGCCGCAGTGCCATTCGCGGTGACGCCGACGAATGCGATACTTCTTCAGGGGGCGTTATCCGATGTTGTTGCACTCTATAATGCGTCACCAAGCGCTCCATATCTGAAGCGGACTCTGAATGGCGGATTTTCATTTGGTAATGGAACAGCTGCAATCTGTGTGATTGGGATAGAGAACACACCGACCTTCAGGCACGAGTTGAAAGGAATCCTCACGTCCCACGGGGTGACCTCGATAGACGTGTCGGTCTGCAAGGCAGAAACCGCCCTCAATAATGATATTCTCTTGCTTAACCGAAAGACGTTCCTGGAATCGAAGCCGAGTTTTGCCATCAACTTCATAGACGCAGTCGAAGCGAAAAGACTTCGTCTCTTTCAGGGCATCAACTATCCAGCGCTTGCTGCGAGGCAGGCAGAAACCGAGGCCCTGGTCCGTTCGATCGGAGACGGTGTAGCCGCAGGAACGCGTCAAGGTTACGGTGCGATGGAGCTGCCGACAGCCAAGGGTGATCTCTGCCTCATGGTCAGTGGCGAACTCGTCGTGCACGAGGAGATGCTGCGCAGCGTAACCGCCGTGACAGATGGCAAGAAATTGGCCGCGAAACGCCCATATGCCGATCTAGATCAGCTCTTTGCAGCTACACTTCGTGAAGAGTGCCGCGTCGTCTACGGAAGTGCTCAAACCCTCTCTCAGATCTCGCAAGCCTTGACACGTGAGGAAGTGAAATACTCGTTTCTTCCGACTTGGTTGGACGAAGATGTTCTATCGAAAGCTCTCGTGAAGAGGGCTGCCGAGGAGCAGGAAAAGGTGAAAAAGGCCGAAGCGGCCAGATTAGCGGCCGAGGAGCAGGCAAAGATTGCCGCTCGTCAACGGGAAGAGGACGCGAAAAACGCTACAACGGTCGAGTCGGAGCTGCAGAAACAGCACGGACCAGCCGCTACAGCGCGAGTAACGAAGGTTGCTGCTTACCTCCAATCCTTGGTGGGCGATTCATCAGCCCCGGCCGGTCGAGGAATGGCGAATTCCTATCCTGCTTTTCATCAATGGGTCGGCGCTCATCGCAACAACGGCTGGGAAGTGACGTCCGTCGATACTTCGGTGCAGGATTTCGGGGCAATAACTTGGAAAAGCAGGTCGCTTGAAGGAGTGGTTTCAAAAGCCATTGTGAAGTCAAAGAGTAGAGAGCGCGGCGAGTACCGAGACGACTGCTTTCTGTTCGCAATCGTGTTTGATGATGAATTCGACATGGTGCGTGATCCACTTGAAGGCAGCTGTTCCGACAACTCAGAGAAATTCCTAGAGTGGAAGGTTGGACACGATTTTCGAAGCCAATGGCTGGTTTCGCCGCAGACCGCTCGATGAAGGAAACCGACCAATGGATGGAAGAACGTTTTGGTGGGACGTTGAAGCGGCAGGTAGGGTCGGTCGTCGATAAGCGATCCTTCCGAAGCACAACATTCTCCAATGCAACAGTGTTCGTGAGACAGCAAGGCGTCCTCGCGCCGCACCAAACGGTCTGAGAGGGCGAGTTGCCCAGATTTCTGCGGCAGTCTCCGGCAGGCAGTGGGCTACCCGCATTTAGGCAGCTTCACGTCCCTCAGGCAAAGCATGAGCGAGCGAATGTCGCCGGTGCGTACATTGTTGACTGCCTCCAGGATGCGCGTTCGTTCCGCGTCCGTCGCCATCCGGCCTGTCGCCATGTTGAATTTTTCCTCCAGTTGCGACCACGACAATGGATTGTTCGCCTCCCCGAGCGGCGCTGTCACGTCGGATACGAGCCTCCGCTCGCCGCACGCGATCGTCACTCGCGCCAGCGTTTCGGCAGGAAACCGTGCGTCAAATTCCGGGTTGAGCGAAAGCTTTACCCTGCTCGCAATAGCCGACACACCCCGATGCGATAGTGCTTCCCGGGTCAACGGCAGAAGCGCCTGCGGACCCGCAACGGCGGCGAGCGCGAGGCAATAGGGAATGCTGTACTGAACGTCGATGAGGTTGGACGGTCTTACCCTGTTCGAGATGCGCAACGCGCCGCTGGTGGTCTCGACGTCGATCGCCTCAATCTCTTCCGACCTTATCCCGTGACAGTCAACTAGAGCCAGAAGAGCGTCGAGCGGCGCATGAACGTGACGGCAGCATGCGTAGAGCTTGAAATAGGTGTTGCAGATATGTAGTGACCTTCCAAGCGACAAGTCCTCTGCGAAATCGTATTGGCGGGGGCTGTCGAGGATGTTGCGCGGGCCGGTATGCCCGGCTTCGGCCAGGCCGAGCGCGACCAACCCTGTTACCACTGACCAGGGTATGCCCTCCTTGACGTCGCTGCCTTCGGGAGCAGATATGCGCGGCGCCGGAGCGCTTGCAAACAACTGGTTCGGGGCGCTTTCGCCAGCGATCGCCAAGGCATGCGCCACAGCATCGGCAGGGGTCCGGCGCAAAGCGGCGGCAGTCGCGACGACGGCATAGGCAGCCCAGGTTCCGCTATTACCATAGGTCGTGCGTGCGGCGGCAATGGTGACACCGACTTCGTAGCCGATAACGATAGCGCTTAGCATTTCCTCAAGCGAAGAACCGGCTTGGTGCGCAACGGCGAATGCCGCAGGGATGACCGCGGCACCGGGATGGCCCCGCGCTAGCCGGTGACCGTCATCGAGATCGAGCGCCGATGCTGCCGCGCTATTGGCCCATGCCGCACCGATTGCGCTGCCGGTCGCACCGGAAAACCAGATCGGAACCTCTCCCGATCCCATCACCGTCAATGCCATTCGGCGGACCGCGATCGACACCGTTTCGTCCAGCCCGGCCGCCGCCGCTCCCACGAGATCGAGAATGCTCCGGAAGGCCGCCTGCCTTGCCGCTTCCGGCGCAGGCTTTTGCCGCGCTTCCACCACATAGGATGCCATTCGCGCGATCGTACCGTCGCCGCATCGCGCTTCGCTGGTCTCGGTCGGATCGTCGGTCATGCCAGCGCCACCTTCCTATCAAGCAATCTCATGAAGCTACCGGATATCCATCGGTAGCCACTCTCACCAGCAGGTCGCGCTCGACCAGTCCGAGTTCCGGCAGGAGGTCATTGTCGGCGGTGAAATCCCGCCCATAACAGGCGCTCAATATCGCGACACCGCTCGTGTGCAAAGGCGCCGGGACCCCTGCCATTCGCGCGAGATAAATCGTCGTAACGAGCCCGAAGGGCACGTCTTCGAGAACATACCGGGTATTGATATCCTTCGGCCCCACCGGATCTTTCCCTTGCTGGGCAAGGTTGGCATAGACCTCGGCAACAGAGCCCCCCGAAATCCTGTGCGTCAGCGTTGAGTGATCAAATATCGTGCGCACCGTCTTGCCAAAGACCGCAGCGATCTCAAGCCGTTCCCGATCGAGGCCCTCAAGCAGCCTTGCGACCGCCGGCGTGACATTGGTGTTCTGGCCCCAGGCTTCACCACGCTCTATGCGCGTCAGATTACAAAGCGCAATGCCCATGTGGTTTTGCGGGTTCAGGTTGCTGAGCGCTATCGTCAGCATATCGTCCTTAATCAGGAAACGATCACCAAAGAGTTCTTCGCAAACTGCCCGTGCTTCGTCGGTGCGCCGAACGGGCAGCACCGCCATATCAACCTTTGCGCGGATTGCGCCGATCCGGATATGTGTGGACGATTGTGCCTTGCTTGTCAGGATGGTGGTGTTCCAAACGCCGATCGGAACCTCAATGCCACGTTCGCTCAGCCGCTTCGCCAGGTAGAGTGCAGCAAACGAGAGATGCCCGCTGATGATGACGGTGTGGCGAGGCTCGATATGTGGCACCAGATTGTCGAGCACCATCCGGTAGCCGTAGGCCGGCAGAGCCAGGATGATGATGTCGTTCTTCGCAAGCTCCTCGGCACTCCTGCATATTTCCAGATTGAAGTCGCCTTCGAGCGCTCCCGTTACCGTCAAGGGCACTCCTTCGCGGAGACCGGCAACCGACTTTCCGGAAGGGGACCAGACGCAAGCGGCATGGTCTTGGCTCAAGAGAAATCACGCGTAACCCATGGCGATGGCGCCTGCACCGGCAATGCCTATCTGCATGTCTTCTGCCTCCTACGAAGGGTTTTCGAAGCACCGTCGTTTCGAGTCGTCGCCCGGGTCCGCAAACGGGCGTTCCGCCAGCGGCCCTTCATTCAACCTGGAAAAAATGGCCCGGGGACACCTCACGATATGACCGCTTGGGTGGTTGGAAGCCGACCGGACGGATCGGGCTTTTAAGTTCGTCGACCGCCATGTTGCGCTTGACACGCCGGCGCGTTGGGTCGGGGACCGGCACTGCCGCGATCAGCTTTCTGGTATATTCATGTTGGGGATTTTCAAACACAGCGGCGCGCGGGCCGATCTCGACGATCTCGCCCAGATACATCACGGCAACGCGATGGCTCACCCGTTCGACCACCGCCATATCGTGGCTGATGAAGAGGAAGGCCAGGTTGAGACTTTGCTGCAGGTCAAGCATGAGATTGCAAACCTGCGCCTTGATCGAGACGTCAAGCGCCGAGACCGCCTCGTCCGCCACGATCACTTTCGGATCAAGCATCAGGGCACGTGCGATGGCGATACGTTGGCGCTGGCCGCCCGAAAACTCGTGCGGGAAGCGTTTCATCATCTCGGCCGACAGCCCGACTTTATCGAGAAGAGCCGCCGTCTTTTCCCGAGCCTGCGCCTTTCTGCCGAGACCATGCTGGATAAAAGGCTCCATCACCGCGTCGCCGATATTCATACGTGGATTGAGCGACGCATAGGGATCCTGGAAAATCATCTGAATCGATCGACGCATGATTCGCAGCGAAGCTTGGCTCAGCTTCATCACGTCGTGGCCGTCGACGAAAACGCTGCCGCTGGTGGGCGTGACGAGCCTCGTGACAGAACGCCCCGTCGTCGACTTGCCGCAGCCGGACTCGCCAACAATCGACAGCGTTTCACCTTCGTAGAGGTCGAACGACACCTTTTCGACCGCGTGTACAGCGCCGGATTTCCGGCTCAACAGACCAGACCGGATATCGAATCGGGTCGTCAGATCCTTGACCTCAAGCACTGGCCTCCTGTGTCGGGCAACAGTGTCTGAGACATCGGCCAGCGGCATCTGTTCGCCGGTCTTCATATCGATGCTTGGAAAACGCAAGGGCAGTTGGCGATCGCCCATGGAGCCCAATCTCGGTACGGCCGACAAAAGCGCGCGCGTATAGGGGTGCCGGCCGCGATGAAAAATTTCGCTGGTCTCGCCGGTCTCGACCGCATCGCCCCGATACATAACGATTGTTCGGTCGGCGACTTCTGCGACCACACCCATGTCATGAGTGATGAAGAGCACAGACATGCCCTCCTCGTCCTGAAGTGTCTTGATCAGGTCGAGAATTTGGCCCTGGATCGTAACGTCGAGCGCTGTCGTCGGTTCGTCGGCGATGAGCAGCTTGGGCCGGGAGGCCAACGCCATGGCGATCATGACACGCTGGCGCATGCCACCCGAAAACTGATGCGGATATTCGTTGAAACGCGAGACAGCGTTGGGAATGCGAACCTTGTCGAGAAGTCGGATTACCTCCGCCTTGGCGTCGGCTTCGGTGATATCGGTGTGAACCCTCAGCGCTTCGGCAATCTGCTTGCCGATCGGAAAGATCGGGTTGAGCGACGTCATCGGCTCTTGAAAGATCATCGATATCCCGTTGCCACGCACGCGGCGCATCTCTTCCTCTTCCAGCGCCAGGAGTTCGCGGCCGTTGAGGTGGATCTCGCCTTCGATCTTGCTGGAGTTCGGCTGCAGCAGCCGCATGATCGACAATGATGTGACGCTCTTTCCAGAGCCCGATTCACCGACGATCGCCACGGTTTCTCGTGGTGCGACATCGAAGGAGATGTTTCGGATGACGGTTTTCCATCCGTCATTGACTCTGAACGAAGTGGTCAGGTTGCGGACGGATAAGACGGCTGTACCGGCAAGGGTGTCGCGGACCGGACCGGTTTCGGATGCCAGCACCGGAATATCGTTTGTCAGGGTCATCTCTGGCTCCTCGTCTTGGGATCGATCGCATCGCGCAGTGCATCGCCAAGGATGTTCAGCGCCAGCACGGTGAGCAGGATGGCAAGCGACGGGAAGACGACCAGCCACCAGGCACTCAGGATATTGTCGAAGCCCTCACGGATCATCCCGCCCCATGTGGCGGTGGGAGGCAGGACGCCAAGACCGATAAAGGCGAGCGAAGCCTCGGTGCGGATGGCAGACGCCATCCACAAGGATGCGACCACGACGATGTCAGACAGGATATTGGGCAAGATATGGACCCGCATGATCCGCAGCGGCGTGAAGCCGAGCGATCTTCCGGCCTCTACGAACTCGCGCCGCTTCATGGCGATCGTCGGCGCTCGCGCAACGCGGGCGAACGGCGCCGTCTCGGTGATCGCGATCGCAATGATCAGGTTTTCGAAACTGGCCCCTAACATGGCGGCGACCATCAGCCCGAGGAGCAGCGTCGGAAACGACAACATGACGTCGACGATCCCCATCACCACCTGATCGAAGATGCCGCCGATGTAACCCGCCAGAATTCCAAGGACCGACCCGACCACCATGGCGATCAACACGGCCAGAAAACCGATCGAAAGCGATATCCGCGCACCATAGAGCAGCCGCGAAAGCACATCACGGCCATAACTGTCGGTACCGAACCAGAAATCGGCAGAGGGAGGAGTTAGGCGATGCAGGATGTTCTGTTTGATCGGATCATAGGGCGCAAGGATTGGTGCGAAGATGGCAACCAGCACGATCAAAGCCAGAAGGCCAATGCCAATCCAGGAAAACTTATTTCGGCGTAGTGCCTCAAACACCGGACTTGTTTGCCGTTCCGGCAGCCTTTGGGAAACAGCGAGATCAGTCATTGGGCGTAGCTCACTCTTGGGTCGACGAGGGCGTAGATCAAATCGGTTGCCGTGTTCACCAGGATCACGAACGTCGCAAAAACCACCATCAGGCCTTGAAGCAAGGTGTAATCGCGCGACTGAAGCGCCCCGAGGATCAGCTTGCCTAGTCCCGGTCGGGTGAAGACGATTTCGGTGAGAACGGAATTGCCGATCAACGTGCCGAAATACAGGCCGACAACAGTGACGATCGGGATCAATGCGTTACCAAGAGCATGCCGGACGATCAGTTTCATCGGCCGCACACCCTTGGCTCGCGCCGTCCGGATATAATCTTCGCCCATGACGTCCAGCATCGACGAACGGGTGACGCGCGCGATATAGGCGGTCATGATCAGCCCGAGATTGAGCGCAGGCAGAACCAGATTGCGCAGATGGCTGACTGGATCCGACGACGCACGGCTCATCACCGGCAGCCATTGCAGCCAGACAGCAAAGGCAAGCAGCATCAGGATGCCGGAAACGAACCCCGGAAAGGAAAGACCGACCAGGGACAGGACCCGGCTGACATAGTCCGGCCACTGATTGCGCCTGACGGCGGCGACGACCCCGAGCGGAATCCCGAGACAGGTACCGATCAGCATGGCTGCCACGGCAAGCTCGAGCGTGTAGGGAAGCACCAGAGCCACTTCTTCGAGCACCGTTCGTCCACTCGTCATCGACGTGCCAAAGTCGCCGCTGAGCATCTTGGTGACGAATTGCACATATTGGACGGGAATTGGCTGATCGAGGCCAAGCTGAGCGCGCAGCGTCTGGAGGGTTTCGGCGCTTGCCCTGTCGCCGAGCATCGCGACAGCGGCATCGCCGGGGACCAGCCGAACCAGGATAAAGACCATGGTCAGCATGGCGATCAGGGTCGGAATTGCCAAAAGCAGTCTTCGGATCACGTAGCCTATCATGCGGCAGCCCTTTCTGTGGCGATGCGGGTGACGTCGAATGCACCGAGATCATGGTCGGTGCGGCCCTGGCAAACAAGGTCGGCGACGGCACGGCCGACTGACGGGACCAGCTGAAATCCGTGGCCGGAAAAGCCGAATGCATGGACAAGCCCTTCGACCCGATGGGATAGGCCGATCACTGGAAGATGGTCATGGGTCATCGCCTCCATACCGACCCAGGTACGCACGATGCGGATCCCCTGAATTGCCGGAAACAGACGAACCGCCGCGCCGACCGATGCCGCCAGCGCCACCACGTCAACGGACGCGGATTGCCTGTCGGGCGCAAGCCTGCCCTGCGCGCCGCCGCCGATGACCAGAGTGCCTTGGGCTGTCTGCTTGAAGGATAGTTTCTGGCCAAGCGAGGCGACGACCGGTCTGACCCGGGCCGCGGTGCGTTCGGTGACCACCATCATCGAGGTTCGGATTGCCTGATGCACTGGGTCGCCCGCCAACTCCGCGACCAGATCGGCCCAAGCGCCGGCTGCGTTGACGATCAGTCCTGCCTCGATCGCGCCCTTGGATGTCTCAGCAAACCAATGGCTCGAACGACGCACCAGCCTGGTCACGAGACATTCTTCAAGGATCTGCACGCCGGCCCCGATTGCGGCATCGCGGAAGGCCCGGATTGTTCGGTGCGGATCGGCAGACCCGTCGGCAAACGTCCATGCGGCGCCCAGGCAATGCGGCGCTATATCAGGCACCAGCGAACGCAGTTCGGTGGGCCCGATCAGCCGCTCGTGGGTAAACCCGTCGGCCTCTAGTCGGGAAACTCTATCCGTGATCTTTGCCAGTGCGGGCTCGTCCTCGGCGACCTGCAACTGCCCGCAGGCGGTAAAGCCGCAATCATCGCCTACCAGGTCCTTCATCACGTGCCAGGTGTCGGCGGCCTCCAAGCTGAGTGGCAGTTCGGCCGGATGGCGGCCGAGCGTGCGAACGCCGGCGGCTGTTGCTCCGGACGCGTGCCTTCCCAGGAAGTGCCGCTCGACGAGAATGACGGATACGCCACGCCGTGCCGATTGCAACGCCGCCGAGAGACCGTGTAGTCCGCCACCGATGACCAGGAGGTCCGCCTTCATTTGGCACTCTCCAGGTCCCCGAGCGAGGCAATTTCGCCAAGCGTTATCGGCTTCAAAGGTGGACGGATGTTGAAAAAGCTGACATCGCCGACCGGCAGGTTATGCACTTCGGCAAGTATGGCCTGCACCGAATAGCCGCATTGCCGTCCTTGGCATGGCCCCATTCCACACCGTGTCGCGGCCTTGACTGCGTTGGAATCCGGGGCGCTCGTCTGTGCGACTTTGCGAATGGTTCCGGCAGTCACCTCTTCGCATCGACAGACAATGACGTCATCCGCAATCGGGGACTTTGGCGGCGGATAGAGGGCGTCCAGAAAGGGGCGCAGAGCAAGCGCATGGCTGCGGCGCTCATCAAGTCGTTCTTGACGCCGCAAGACCTCTATATCCGCGGGGAGACCGAGCCGTCCGACAATCCCCAGCGCGGCAATCTTTCCCGAGATGGTCGCCGCTGTCCATCCGCCGATCCCGCCGGCGTCGCCGGCGACGAACAGTCCCTGGCGACTGGTTTCGCCCCACCGGTTCAGCCTTGCAGCAAAATAGTTCTGCTCGGAATTCCAGTCGTGAGCACAGCCCAGTGCCAGCGTCTCATGAATGCGCGGCACAACACCCTCATGGACCAGGAGTACGTCCGCTTTGGCCTTGTGGCGTTCGCCGCCAGCCGTCCATTCGAGATGTTCAAGGCGGCCGTCACCCTCGGCTCGCAGGTCAGTGGCGCCACGCACCATCTTTCCGCTGCGACGAAGCAGCCGCTGCCACCGGAGACCCTTCGCAAGGCCGGCGAAGTCACGCCACGCGCCGGGCAACCTGGCTAGCGCACCGAGGCGGGGTCGTTTGGAAGTGTCGAGAAATCCGGAAACACGACCTTTCAGGCCAAGCACCTGGGTAGCGTATAGGAGTGGCAAGGGACCCGCGCCAGCAATCCATACTTCACCTTGCGGCAACATACCACCCGATTTCAGCAGAATTTGCGCCGCGCCGACCGTCATGACACCAGGAAGGGTCCAGCCAGGAAAAGGGACCGGCCGTTCCTGGGCACCATTGCTAAGAAGGACCGCACGCGCCCTGACCCGACGCGCCCGCCCCTCGCTGGTCAGAAACAATGTCCACTCGTCCTCGATCTGCCAGACCTGCGTCGATGGGCAATATTCCGCCCCTGAAGCCCTGAAGGCTGCCGTCAGTGCCCTTCCCTTCTCATAGTCTAGCCCGAGTGCTGCCGCGACCGGACCGGAAGAATTCCGCTCTATTCCACGCCAGATTTGACCACCCGGAGCAGGCTGCTCGTCGACAACTAAGACGGATAGTCCCAGCTGCCGCAGTTGCACCGCCGCCGACATGCCGGCCGGGCCTGCGCCGATCACCGCGACATCATGGATCATCGCCCGATCTCCCTGGGTCCTTGCTGACTTTCGATCCGCATGCCGGGCTTTACGGGAACCATACAGCCTTGGGTCGAGGCAACCCCATCGACGATCGCCAGACAGTCGAAACAGACGCCCATCTGGCAATAGGGAAGACGAGGTGCTCCGCTGACCGCCGAGGTCCGCCCCGCGCCGGGCACCCGCAGCAGCACGCCAGCGACGGTTTCACCATTCCAGGCAGGCGTCTCTGCCCCATTGACCAAAACGATCATGTCCGACCTCGTGGCCGGTCCCTCATGCACACTTCTGAACATCGAATCTTCCATTGGAAAAGGGGGCAAATTCATCCGACAGGTGTCCATTTGCCATGGCCGGCCCAATCATTGTCGCGTGGGCCGCGGCAAGGGTGACGCCCGAATGACAGGCGACGGCAAACAGACCCGGATGATTGAGCGACTCCGCATAGATCGGAGTTTTGTCCAGTGGCAGGACCCGCATACCTGCCCATTGCCGCACAAGACGAGCAGATCCGAGCGCCGGAATGATCCGCATCGCCCGTTGCGCCAGCTTGGTTGCGGATGAAACCGTGACACCGGTATCAGCCACGTTTTCATTGGTCGCGCCGATCATGATCGTGCCATCCGCACTTTGCCGGAGACCACTTCCGGGAAATGGCAGCATCGGTGCAAAACGCTCCGTGACGAGGATTTGCCCGCGCTCCGAGCGCAGTGGTACCGACAGGCCAAGCGGTTCGGTCAGCCCCGGGGTGTTGAGACCCGCTGCGACAATCACGCGCGGAGCTTGCAGATCGCCCTCAGCCGCGACAACGCTGAAACCGCCCGGGAGCGGCACGATCTTTTCGACGGGATTGCGGAACAGGACCTTGCCACCCATGATCGGGATTGCGCGATGCAAGGCCGCCAGAAGCTGCAGAGGGTTCACATGTCCGTCGAGCTTGCAATAGCTCGCGCCGACAACATCGGGCCCAAGCGTCACTGCCGGCAACATGTGTTCAAGGTCCGTACGGGAAATCATCACCGTATCGGCCTGTCCGCCCTGATTATGTGTTCGCTCGTTTATGGTCGCGCGGTTCTCGTACTCGGCCTCGCTCAGGCAGAATACCAGACCGCCTGGCCGTGAGTAGTCCACCGCCATGGATGACGCATTTGATAGATCGTTGCGGAAGTCCGACCAGAGCTCCGAGCTTTGCCGTGTCAAGATGCTGTATGCCGGAGCATTGGTTCCCTTACCCTGAACCCAGACAAGCCCGAAATTGGCGCGCGCTGCGCGCAAATCCCGATCAGCGCCGTCCAAGACGATGACGGTGCGGCCGGTCTTCGCAATGCCATAGGCCAAAGCCGCCCCGACGACACCCGCTCCGATTATGATGACATCAGCGTCCACGTGAGTCCTCCTTCGCTGCTTGTCACAATCCGGAATGCACAGTAGTAAGTCAAAGTCGATTATTTTCGCACGGTATTCGAAAAGGTTATACCAATGAGAAATCCGAGCCTGAGGCAGCTTGAGGCGTTGATGGCCGTCGTCGAGGCTGGCACAGTCAGCCGCGCAGCCGACATATTGCGAATTTCCCAGCCGGCGGCGAGCAAACTGATACAGGATCTGGAAGCAGACACAGGTCTGCAACTATTTGAAAGGGATAGTGGCCGGCTTGTGCCGACGGGCCGCGGGATGCGGCTCTATGAAGAAGTTGAACGAATTTTTGGAGGTGTGCATCAGCTGGCACGCGCCGTTGATGCCATTCGCCGCGAAGAACATGGACATCTTGTCGTGGGGACCATGCCGGCCTTGTCGGGTCGGTATATCACCAGGGTGCTATCTCACTTCAGAATCCGCCATCCTGACGTGTTCGTGTCCGTTGAGGCGCGCAGTTCACAGTTTTTGACCGAGGCCGTCTTGTTGCGCAGGCTCGACGTGGTGATGGTGACGACAGGTCTCGAGCATCCATCGGTCATCGGCGAACCGCTAAAAAGCCCGCCAGCAGTCGCCATCCTGCCGCGCGGTCACCGTCTCTCCAAGAAAGCCGAGCTCAGCCCGATCGATTTCGATGGAGAACCGTTTATTTCCTTTGGTCCTTCCAGCATGATGCGCAGGAAGGTTGACGCCGCTTTTGAAGCAGTCGGTCTGCAGCCGAGAATCGTGATCGAGGCAACGACTGCACCAAACGTCGCTGAGTTTGTCGCAGCAGGCTTTGGCGTAACGGTGGGCGACCCTCTCAGTATGGAGGTCGTGGCCGACCGTGTAACAGTTCTCCCATTCAAGCCGGAAATGACCTTTGAATATGAGATCCTCCGACCGGTTCGCGCCCGTAACAGCACCCTCGTTGCAGATTTTGTCGAAGCGGCGCATGCCGCAGCGTTGATGACGTCTATCAAGCCACCACGATAAAGAAATCCCGACCCGGTCCTTGCCGTGCGACGCACGGAAGGCCGGATCGGGACAGGTGGGGACGATGAATTTAACGCTTCAAGGCCGTCTTTTCGGTGATGGGAGGCGCAAGATTAAGCGACCCCTTCAGCTCGTAACCGTAATCGAGTGCGGCGCTATGCACCCAGACCTGCATCAGGCTGAACAGCGGCACCGCGCAAACTTGATCATAGATTTTCTTTTGCGCCGATGACCAGAGCTTGAGGCGCTCGGCGTCAGAGGTCGCGCGGCGTGCAGCGGTAATATCCGCATCAGCGGCATCGCAATGTGCAAAATTGGTTACCGCAGTCGGTTTACCGACAGAGGCATCCGAATGATAGAACTGGCTGAGATAGCTATCAGCCACCGGATAACGAGCAGCGCCGTAGAAGACTAGGTCGCCAAGATCCTTGCGGATCTGCTCCTGGTAGGTGGGATGATCGACGACCTTCATCTGCAGGTCGATCCCGGCTTCTGCCAACTGCGCCTGGATGACTTCCATGATCGGCTGCTGCGACGAATTCGAGGAAACGACGGCCGTTAGTTTCACACCTTTAGGAAAGCCTGCTTCAGTTAAAAGTTTCTTGGACTCGGTTGGATCATATTTATACGTCCAGCTGCAGTCTTCGCCGAGATAACCCGACGGTACGACAGAACACCCTTTCGGTCCGACCCCCGCCCCGACGAACTGAACGATCTGGTCCACGTTGATCGCTTGGGCGATAGCCCGGCGGACTTTCACGCTATCGAGCGGAGGGTGCGTCATGTTGATGAACACCGTCCGATATTCGCCCGGGGCAAAGATATCGACGACAGCCTTGTCCCAGGCCTTGGCCTGATCGACCCAGCGTTGCTCACGCTTGCCGTAGATCAAATCCAGTTCCCCCGAGCGAAAGGCGAGTTCACGACTGGAATCGGACGGGATAAGGTCGAAGCGAATGCCATCGAGCTTGGGCGCGCCGCGGAAATAGCCTTGAAATGCTTTGAGGTTGACGGCCTGCTGCGTGACCGCGCTTTCAAACATGAACGGACCGGTGCCGATGGGGCGGCTTTTGAAGTCGGCCCCGAGCTTTTCGAAGGCTTTCTTACTGATGATGTTGCCGCCATGGTAATTGGCGATCAGCCCCAGAAAGCCCGGCACCGGCTCGCTCAGGGTAATGCGGACGGTCATCGGATCGACCGCTTCGATCAATTTGACGCTTGCGAAGTCGCTGGCAAAAGATGACGATTTCGGGTCCTTGGCGCGCGTCAGTGAAAAAACCACGTCATCCGCCGAAAGTGTTCCGTAGTCACCGTGAAACTTGACGCCATTGCGTAAGGTGAAGGTCCATACCAGGCCATCCGGCGACGACGTCCAACGTTCCGCGAGATCCGGCTCGATGTTCGCCGGATCGGCGCTACCTGGTGGAAAGCGTACAAGACCGTTGAATATCCAGGAGACCAGTGTGACGTCTGCAGTGGCAGTGGCTCGGGCCGGGTCCAGGGTGGAAATATCTGCTGTGTTGATGCCGACCCTAAGTGTCTCGGCATGGCCGAGCGCGGGCAGAGCTACACTGGCTGTCAAAAATGCAATTGTAGAGAAGATCTTCAGGGAATTCATCTTGTACATGTTCACCTCCTTATCGTTGACATCAGTCAAAGGCAGATGAAGATATATGTCAAAGTCGCTGTTTTATGCCCGCTATTCGTGGAGGTTATACGGACACTTTCCCAGCTTCATATTGAAGAACGGCAGTCGATGCCGGCGGGAACAATGGTCCGAGCTTCGCCTCGCCTTGAACCGGTCTGAACCAACGACCAGCTCATCAAACCGAATATTAATGAAGATTCCTGCTCTTCACCTTCAACGCATTGGTATGAAGATCCGGCACTTATATCGAGCCGGAGAATATGCCGAGCCCATTTCCTAAAGCCCGGGATTTCAGGTAAAGCAGCCTGTCAAGCTCGGCATAATTTGCAAGCACTGAAAGGCGAGATGCCGCCCAAACCGGTTCATTGGTCTAGTCCGGTATTTGAACAATGTGCGCTTGGTCATGTAGCTGCCGACCACTCTTCATCATCTGAAGTCTATTCGCCGTGGGGTCAGCCGTTATCGATTACGAAGAAAGAGGCCACTGACTGAGCAAAGAAAAATTTCTTTGATGCCCACTGATGTACCAGCGTTAAATGGGCTGTCATCAACTGGCGCTGCGCAACCTACTTTCGATGAGGAGGCCGCTTTCGTCGAGGATCGGGTGAGCGACGGAGACGATGTGGGCGTTAATGCGCTTGAGGTCGCGCAGCATGTCGAGATGCAGCGAACTCGTCTGTAGGCTGTCGGCGCGGCCGTCGCGCAAACGTTCCAGATGGCGTTCTGCCGATTGCTTTTCCATCCGCCGCACCTCGACCTTCACGTCCATCAACTGTTTGGCGAGGTTGAAGTCACGGGTGACGAAGATCGTCTGGGCGACCCGCAGGTTGTCGATCGTGAGGTCGAAGAGCGTCTTCAGTTCCTCGTACCCCTCGGCGGAGAAATTCAAAACGAGAGAGGCCTTCTTGGCGACCTGTGGAGCCAAGCCCTTTTCGATGATGTCGCCGATATGCTCGAGGTTGATGGCGTAATCGATGATGACGATCGAGCGGCGGCCGTTCTCGTCGCTGAGGCCCTCGCGGCCGAGCTTGGAAAGGTAGATCTTCACTTCCTGTTGCAGGCTATCGACCTGGCTTTCCAGTGACGGGAGTTCCTTCAGTTTCGTCAGATCGTTCTGTTCGAAGGCTTCGGAGGCACGGATCAGCATGCGTTCGATAAGGTCGCCGACACCGAGGACCTCGCGAGTGGCGCTCGCGAGCGCCACGACGGGCGTCGAGAGTTCCTGGTTGTCCAGATATTTCGGCGCGTTGTCGGTCCTTGCTTCCTCCGCAACGAGACGCAGCATCAGCCGCGACAAGAGGCGCGAGAATGGCCAGGCGAGCGCCGCAAGAATGAGGTTGAAGGCGAGATGGGCATCGACCGGCAGCTTGGGCGGCGCCAGCGGCAGCATCTCCAGAAGGTCGGCGCCATAGCCTGCAAGCGGCAGTGCGATGAGGCACCCGGCGGCCCGCACGATCAGGTTGCCGAGCGTAACGCGTTTTGCGGAGGCGGGCCCGGAAAGCGAGGCGATAACGGGCGGAATGGCGCCGCCGAGGTTGGCGCCGAGAACCAGCACGATGACCAGATCGGCAGACAGGATGCCGGTCGAAGCGAGCGACAGGATCAGGACGACGGCAGCAAGGCTGGACGAGGAGACGAAGGCGATACCGGCGGAAAAGGCAAGCGCTACAAGCCAGGCATTGCCAAGCAGGCCGATGAAGGCAAGCGCCGGTGACTGGCGCATCGGTTCGGTGGCGCTGCTTAAAAGATGCAGCGACAGCAGCATCAGACCGATGCCGATCAGCGCGGTTCCGCCGCCTTGACGTGCGCTCGAGACGCTGCGGAAGAGGACGATGCCGGCGAGGATGACGAGCGGCGACAGCCATTCGATGCCGGTCGCGACGATCCAGGCCGTGACGGCCGTGCCGACATTGGCGCCGAGCAGGACGATCTGAGCCATGCGCGGCTTCACCAGTTCGCGCTCGACGAAGGAGGCGACCATCAGCGCTGTCGCCGTCGAACTCTGCAGCGCGACCGTTGCGAGGAAACCGGACACGAAGGAGCGCAATCCGCCGCGCGTCCCCGTCGCAAGACCTGTCCGCAGCCGCGCACCAAAGGCCCGAGACACGCCGTCCTTCACCTGTGCCAGGCCGAACAGCAACAGGGCGACTGCGCCGAACAGATTTATCATCACGATCGTGGATTCCAACCTATGCTCCGTCTTTGTGCGCTTTGGCGTTCCTGGTTCGCAGCGGGAGCTGCCAAAGAGGTCGCGGTTTTTTCGAACGGCTCTGCGCCTTTGGAGCCGCCCGCCGGAAGATGAGAACCTCCCCGCAAGCTTATCCTGATTGCTCGCGGTGGGAGGCGCCGGTGAGCAACCTGGGAGGTTCGCTGCCCACCGGCCTCCTGGCGGCACCGGTTTGCGGCCAGGATCATAAATTCAGGTTCTTCCGCCGCTTGTTGGAAGGTTGACGACATTCCGACGGCGTCTGGGGCACCAGTCCTTCGGCGCCTTGGTTGGATGAATTTCATTTGACTTCATTTGAGCGATATCGATCATACAAAGGCAATTGCATGAAACTTAGGCCTCCCTCTGAACAAGTAACGGTAAACGCTTTTTAGGAAACACCTTGGTATGCGGTCACAAAACCTTCATAAGCCTCCCACTTGACAAAGATGCATTTCGCTCGCTATGAGCGATATACGTCATCTATCGGAACGGAACAAGGCTTTGCTCAACGCTGCTGAAGACCGCCAGGCAAAAATTGTCGAGCTGTTGAACAACGAACGCTTCCTCGACATCCGCACACTGACCAAGCGCTTTCAGATCTCTGTCGCGACGGCCCGTCGAGACCTCGGTGAACTCGAAGAAGCCGGGCTGTTGCGCAGGACCCATGGTGGTGCCGTCAGCGTCAATCAGGTGGCGCAGGACCCAAGTAACGCCGTTCGCGCCGTATCGCATCAGGCTGAAAAGGCGGCAATCGCGGCAACGGCCGCTGGAATGATCGCGGCCGGAGATGCTGTTCTCCTGGATGCCGGCACGACGGCATTGGAAGTCGCAAAGCTGCTGGTTGGGCGCACAGATCTCACACTTATATCGAACGGCGCCGACATCATCGCCGAACTGATCCGCGGCGAGGCGAAGAGCATCTATGCGGTCGGGGGAGAGTATGCCGAAAACAACCGGTCCTTCCGGGGTTCCCTGGCAGAGCATTTCATCCGGCAGTTCAACGTGGACAAGCTGATCCTCAACGCCGCTTCGATCGACCTTGATCGCGGGTTGATCTGCACCGGTTCGCCTCAGAACGCCAGCGTCGAGCAGGCGATGATCGAAGTGTCGAGGCGGGTCATCGTGGTGGCGGACCACTCGAAGTTCACGAGGTCAAGCCTCTCGGTTGTGGCTAAAATTGAGGACGTAGGCGTGATCGTCACCGACGCCGGCGCCAGAAGCATGATCGATAATGTGCCCGAGAAGCTGCGGAAGAAGTTCGTCATCGCGAACTAGGGTCCGATGTGTCCTCCACCCATCAACAGCGTTCAAACAAGCCAGGGAGAGAAAAATGCTCAGAAGTAATCGCAGAAACTTCATGATCGGCGTGAGTGCGGCAGCGGTGCTGGCATCGACGTCTGGCGTCAACCTGGCCTTCGGGCAGCAGCGCCGCGAGCTCCGCCTCGGGGTGAACGGGCTGCCCGGTTCGCTGGAGCCGGTCAACGCGATCAGCAACACGGGGGTTCGTATCGTTGCGCAGATTTTCGACACCCTTATCGCACGAGATTGGTTCCACAACGGGGCACCTGGAAACAGCACCGAACTGGTGCCTGCTCTGGCCGAGAACTGGAAACGCCTTGATGAAAAGTCGGTGCGCTTCAATCTGCGCAAGAACGTCAAGTTCCACAATGGCGTGGAGATGACCGCGGACGACGTCGCCTACACGTTCTCATCGGAACGGTTGTGGGGCGACGAGGCGATCAAGACTATTCCAAACGGCCGCAACTTCTCGCCGGATTGGGACGAACCGGTGGTAGAGGACAAATACACCGTTGTCCTGCGCACCAAGACACCTTCCTATCTGATCGAGAAGATCGTCGCCTCCTGGGTCGGCCGCATCATTCCCAAGGATTATTATAAGGGCCTGGGAGCGGTCGCATTCGGCAACAAGCCAGTTGGCACCGGACCCTATAAATTCGTCGAGTTCGTCGCCGGCGACCGCGTGGTTCTTGAAGCCAGTGATGGGTATTGGGGTGACAAGCCAACTGCATCCAAAATTACCTATCAGGTCGTTGCGGAGCCGGCGACGCGGGTGGCCGGGCTGATCAGCGGCGAATACGATATTGTCACGACGCTGACGCCGGATGACATGGCGCTCATTAACAGCTACCCGGATCTGGAAACCCGCGGCACGTTGATCGAGAACTTCCACATGTTCACGTTCAACATGAACCAGCCTGTCTTCAAGGCAAAGGCGCTCCGGCGCGCCATGGCGCTCGCCGTCAACCGACCGGTCATGGTCGAGTCCCTGTGGAAGAACCTCGCCTCGATCCCCAACGGCTTCAACTTCCCCCACTACGGCGCCACCTTCGACCCAAAACGGCGGCCGATGGAATACGATGTCCAGGAGGCGAAGCGCCTCGTGAAGGAAAGCGGCTACGACGGGAAGCCGATCACCTACCGCACGATGGGCAACTATTATGCCAACGCCGTCCCGGCACTGATGATGATGATCGAGATGTGGAAGGAGATCGGCGTCAATGTCGTCCCGGAGATTTACGCGCCCGGGACGACGGCAAAGGACGAGAATGTCTGGATCAGGAATTGGTCGAACGGCCTGTCCTTGACCGATGCCCTCAACACCATCGTCTCCGAGTTCGGGCCACAGGGTGGTGTGCAGAAGCGGTGGGGCTGGAAGGCGCCGGCTGAATTCAATGAACTGGCCGTGAAGGTCTCGCAATTGCCCGACGGCCAGGAGCGGTTCGACGCCTTCAACCGGATGCGCGACATCTTCGAGGACGAGGCGCCGGCTGTCATTCTCTATCAGCCGTTCGATGTCTACGCTGCACGAAAGGATGTGCACTGGAAGCCGGTGAGCTTCGAAACGATGGAACTGCGGGCAAAAAATCTGAGCTTCGGCTGAGGGTCACAGGGCGAACGGCGGCGCACTGATTGTGCGCCGTCCTTGGGAGGAACAGCAGTTGTCAGATCTTTTGACGGTTCGCGATCTGGTGGTTCAGGTGCCGGGGCGAGCAGCAAGAATCATCGATGGGATCAGCTTTTCGCTGGCCGCCGGGCAGACGCTCGGGCTGGTTGGCGAATCCGGTTGCGGCAAGAGCATGACCTGTTATGCGATTGCCAAGGCATTGCCCCGCGCCGTAGCTCAAACCGGTGGGACAATAACACTGGCCAGTAATGGTCGCGGCTCCGGCAAACCAAAGGATCCAACGATCGCAATGATCTTCCAGGATCCCACGAGCAGCCTCAATCCTGTTCACACGATCGGTTACTATCTGGAATCCAGCCTCACTCGCCATCAGGGGCTGAGGGGTAATGACGCGCGGCTGGAAGCGATGCGGCTGCTCGAGCGCGTGGGCATTGATCAGGCAACGAACCGACTGCGTTCCTATCCCCACCAGTTCTCGGGTGGCATGAACCAGCGCGTGATGATCGCGCATGCTCTGGCTGCCAAACCCGCGTTGCTCATTGCCGATGAACCGACAACCGCGCTTGATGTCACGACGCAAGCCCAGATCCTCCACTTGCTGGAAGAACTGCGAGCTGAAACGGGCATGGCATTGTTGATCGTATCGCACGATTTGGGTGTCATCGCGCGATTGGCTGATCGCGCGGCGGTGATGTATTGCGGCAAGATCGTCGAGGCGGCCCCCGTGGTCGACTTGCTGGAGCGTGCAGCGCATCCATATGCCCGCGCTTTGATCGACTGCATGCCGACCATTGATCCCGACGACCTTGAGCCGCCGGTCCCTATCCCCGGATCGGTTCCGCTTCTCGATAACCTTCCGGCCGGATGCTATTATCATCCGCGCTGCCCGCGCGCGAGCGACAGATGCACGACCAGCTTTCCCGGTCCCGCGAGCGTCGGGGCCCTGCATGAAGCCTGGTGTTATCATCCGGTGAGCCCATGAATACCCCTCTCCTTCAAGCCAGCGACCTGACCAAGGTCTTCCGGTTGAAATCTGGACTGTTCTCAAAGGTATCCAGCCAGGTGGCAGTGAATTCAGTCGATCTCAACCTCGCCAAACGAGAGCGCATTGGCGTGGTCGGCGAATCCGGCAGTGGCAAATCGACTTTAGGTCGCCTTATCCTCGGTCTCACCCCTCCGACGGTGGGTGAGGTCCGGTTCGAGGGGGTAGTCCATACGGAGCGTACGTCACGAGACTGGTCGAAGTTTCGGATGCAGACTTCCCTCGTGCAGCAGAATCCATTGTCTGCTCTGAACCCTCAAATGACGATCGGCGAACAGGTGGCGGAAGCAGTCTGGGTGCATCATGTGGCCGGCCGTGCAGGTGCCCGTGATCGCGCCGCCGCGATGCTCGATAAAGTTGGGCTTCCAACCGGCATGATGGGCCGTTTCCCCCATCAGATGTCTGGCGGCCAGCGCCAGCGCGTCGTCATCGCACGCGCCCTGATCCTCGACCCGAAGCTCGTCGTCTTCGACGAGGCCGTGTCGGCCCTGGATGTGTCGGTTCAGGCGCAGGTCGTCGCGATCCTGAGATCGCTTTGGCAGGAACTGGACCTTGCCTATGTCTTCATAACCCATGACCTGCGGATTGTCCGGCACCTGGTTGATCGCATCGCCGTCATGTATCTAGGCCGTGTCGTCGAAACCGGCGACATCAAGTCCGTCTACGCGTGGCCTCGTCATCCCTACACGAGAGCATTGCTTGCGTCCGTGCCAACGATGGATCCGCGCGTTCGAAACGTGGAACCACCGATCCAGGGCGAACTCGATTTCAGCACGCTCGCGAAAGGATGCGCCTTCCGGTCGCGCTGTCCGTTCGCCATCGAGCGATGCGTTTCCGAAACCCCGGCGCTTCGTCAGGCTGGCGACCAAAAGGTGGCCTGTCACCGTGCTGAGGAACTTCCACGCGAAATCGTCCCGCACAGGGAGATCGCGCAATGGTGAGCTTCATCCTCGCACGAACTGTTCGAGCGCTTGTGGTTTTGTTCCTCACCGTAACCTTCGTCTTCATCGTTCTCAGGTTGAGCGGAGATCCGGCCGAGCAGATTCTCTCCGATGTCGCGACGCCAGAGGCACTGGCGGCGTTCCGCATTAACTGGGGGCTGGACAAGTCCATTCTCGAACAGTTTTTCATTTATTGGAGCCACGCTATCCGTGGTGATTTCGGGACGTCCTTTGCCGACGGCCGCGAGGTCTTCGCGGTCGTTGCCGAACGCGTCCCGAAAACTCTGCTGGTGACCGTTTCGGCCTTCGTGCTGAGCATGCTCATCGGTATTCCCGCGGGAATTCTCGCCGCGGTACGGCGCGAGACGGCTTCCGATAAAGCTGTCATGGCAGGCGCGGTTCTTGGGTACAGCGTCCCGAACTTTCTGCTCGGACTTGCCTTGATCTTCATATTCGCGGTCTGGCTGCGGGTCTTGCCGAGTTCGGGAAGTTCCACCTTCAAACATGCGATCCTACCCATCGCGACGTTTGCCCTCTTCAATGCGGCCGGCGTCGCGCGATTTACCCGCTCGACGCTGATCGATGTGCTGGGCCAACCCTATATCGCCGCTGCTCGCGCCGATGGCGTGCCGGAATGGGATATCATTCTGCGCCACGCGCTTCCGAACGCGGCGATCCCCATGGTCACGATGCTGGGCTTTATTGCCGGCGGCTTGCTCGGAGGCGCGGCGCTGATCGAACCCGTGTTCGGCTGGCCGGGCCTGGGCAGCGGCTTCGTGCGCGCCACGAGTTCCGGCGACCTCAACGTGGTCCAGGCAATGATCATTCTTTTCACCGCCTTCATGGTCACGATCAACCTGATCGTCGATATCCTCTACGCGGTCCTCAACCCGAAGATCAGGCTTCAAAGCAATGAAAGATGACGCTGTCAAATTGCGCAGGGCCGGACCCATGACGCGAAAAGTGCCGGCCAGTATCTGGATATGCGCGGGATGGATCGTCGCGGTCGTATTCATCGGCGCAATGGCACATTGGGTTGCGCCCTACAATTATCTGCAACAGGCTCCAATATCGCGGTTCGCGCCGCCAGGTACCCTTGCAGGCCACCTGTTCGGAACGGATTATCTCGGAAGAGATGTGCTCAGCAACCTGCTGATCGCGACGCAGACGACGCTAATGATCGCGTTCATTGGGTCGTTGATCTGCGCAGTGATCGGTACCAGCCTCGGCTTCCTGGCCGCACACTTCCATGGCTGGATCGATAATCTGATCATGGGTTTCGCAGACGCCATGTCGTCTGTGCCCTTCATCATCATTGCGCTCGGGGTGCTGGCATTCTTTGGATCAAGCCCGCTGCTTTTCGTGTTCCTCGTGGGCGTCGCCAATTGGGAGCGCTATGCGCGGCTCAGTCGTGGGCTGGTGCTGAGCGCCAACCAGGAGGGATATGCGGAGGCGGCTCGGATCGTCGGCGTTCCATCCCTGCGCATCTACCTGCGTCACATTCTGCCGAACATCGCAGGACCGCTCATCGTCCAACTCACGGTCAATTTTCCCGAGATCATTCTCCTGGAAAGTGGATTGAGCTTCCTCGGCCTCGGCATCCAGCCCCCGGCCACCAGCCTGGGGCTGATGGTCGCCGATGGTAGAAATTACCTCGCCATCGCCTGGTGGCTCACAGCTCTTCCGGGACTGATGATCGTGCTCACCACCTTATCCATCAGCTTGCTCGGCGATTATCTGCGCGACCGATTCGACGCCCGCCTGCGCTAGAGGAAGGTAAAAATGCACCACTGCTCGAGACCGAACCACGCTTTTGCGCCCCTTCGTGGATCGAACTATTTTCCGTCGGTTGCGACAACCTTGAACGCGCTCTCAGATAGGCAATCCTGATGTTTGACCCCCTCCCTTCCCGCTCCGGGCACATTCTCGTTTGTGGCCATCGCGGGCACGTTGTCGACGGTCATGAAAACAGCCGGCCGGCTTTCCGCCGTGCCGCCGAACTTGGCGCTTCACTTTGCGAGATCGACCTGCGAGTGACGCGGGACGGTCGGCTCGTGGTGTTTCACGATGACATTCTCGACAACGCATCCACAGGCAAAGGCATCATCTCGCAACTCGACTATGCACAGATCGCTCACTTTCGGACCAAGGCTCGGAATGGCATGCCGATCGACGGCCAACCGCTCGAGTTGTTCGAGGATATTCTTGCATATTGCAGAGATCTCGGCTTGGGCCTGATCGCCGAGATCAAGGACAAGTTCGATGGCACGGCCTACTTGGAGCAGGTGATCGGACTGCTGAAAGAAGCCCGCATGTTCGAGCGCGTGCTGATCAGTTCGTTTGACTACGTGGTGCTGCGCGACATCAAAAGGATTGCACCCGGCATCCGCACGATGGGCATCAATTATCATCGCCTGGTCGACCCCGCCGCCGCCGCACACTCGGCATCGATGGACGTCATGAACACCGACTATCCGCAGTTTGCCGCCGATATTGCCGAGGGTCTTCACGCCGCCAGCGTTGCCGTCAGCCACTACGTGCCGCCGCCGGAATTCTTTGCGATCAGGCGCGTCTATGGCGTCGATTATTTGGAAAAGCTTGACGCTTATCTGCGCGCGGGACTGATCGACATGCTGGTCTGCGACGATGTCGGCTGGAGCGTCGATTTTGTTGCGCGTTGCGGCTTGAGCGTATCTCGCCTGTCCTAGAAAGGGGAAAGACATGCATCCACTCAGAATGACATCGACGGCGATGCGTTTGGCCGGCCACCGGGGTCATAGCGCCGGCGCACCGGAAAATACGTTCGCTGCGTTCCGGAAGGCCCATCAAATCGCAGGACGAGGCGTTACCTGCGAGACGGATCTGCGGATCACCAGCGATGGCGAGCTCGTCCTAATCCACGATGAAATCGTAGACCGCACCACCAACGGCCACGGCCTCATCCGCAACATGACCTACTCCGAGATCGCCGCTCTCGATGCCGGCCGTTGGTTTGCGGAGGAATTTGCCGGCGAGCGTATTCCGCTTCTGAAGGAAGCGCTGCAGCTCGCTCGTGAGCTTGGCATCATCTATCAGCTGGAACTGAAGACCTACGATCGCGACGACGTGTTCTTCCCGAAGCTGCGGGCGCTCATTGATGAACTTGGCTGTGCTGATCTTTTGCAGTTCTCGTCCTTCGACTTCGTTCAATTGAGGGCGTTGAAAAAAGCGATACCGGAAGTGCCTACCGTCGGCCTGTCGCATTCGCGCTTGATCGACCCGGTGGCGATTGCGCGCGAGGCCAACCTCGATGCCATCAACCTTGAGATCAATCACTTTCCAAGCGGTGAGGCACGCCAGCTTCATGACGGTGGTATCGCGGCCTTCCTCCATGTACCGCGCCCGGAACGGCTGAAAAACCTGAAGGAATATGGCGTCGACATCGAAGCCGATGTGGTTCGATGGATCCGCGAAGGCCAACTGGATCAGCTCATCAGTGACGATGTGACGCAAGTCGCAAGGCTTCGGGACGAAGCTCATGGCTGATTCACATATTTCGGCGCCGATCGGGCGCACGGTCGAGGCAGTCCTTGAGGAGATTGCTCGCAAAGCTGGTAAACTCGCCCTCACCCATTTCCAGTCTCTGGCCAGTCTGCCGGTCGAGAAGAAGGGGCACCTCGACCTCGTGACCAAAGCTGACAGGCAAGTCGAGGAGTTCCTGATTGCCAGCTTGCGACACGCGTTTCCGGATGACGGCGTCTACGGCGAAGAGGGTGGCGAAATCGTCGGTTCTTCCGGCCGGATCTGGGTCATCGATCCGATCGACGGGACGTTCAATTTTGTCAGGGGCGGCCAGAACTGGGCGATTTCGATCGGCCTATACGAACACCGCCGGCCGGCCTTTGGCGTGATTTATGCTCCAGTCCGCGATCTGATGTTGACCGGGGGAACGGCCGTCGAAACACGGTTGAACGGTCAACCGATGTCGGCTCTGCCTGCGCTCGATCTCTCGCAGGCCTCTGCGGGGATCGGTCTGCATCCTTCGATCGCCAGCGAAGATCGCCTTGAGGTCGTACGCTATATTTCCGACGAGTTGCGCATCAGTTTCCGCTGCTGCGGATCATCGACCCTCTCGCTCATCGAAGTCGCGATGGGCGAGACCGACGGCTATGTGGCGCTCGGCGACTCGACCTGGGATGTGATGGCCGGACTGCCAATTCTCGCCAACCTCGGTGTCTCCCATACAATCGACTGGGATCGTACCGAGCTCCAGGCAAAGCTGCGGTTCGCCTGCGGGAGCGAAGAGTTCCTGCAAAAGGTGCGCCCTTTGCTGCAGAAGGTGTCAGTAGCATGATGCCGAAGGAACTCCGATGACTGGCCGCGCCGAAAGAGAGCCTCGTGCTGCTCGTGAGCTGTCGCCTGCGGAGCTGCGACAGCGCACCGTCGACGGCAGGGGTGTCGCGGACGTTCGGCTGTTGCAGATGGAAGAGGGCCCAGGGAGAGGGCAGCGGCTGCTCGTCGTTCGAAACGCGGCCGGCATTGGCTTTGAGGTCGCGCTGGATCGAGGTTTCGATATTGCCAGTGCAACCTGGCGCGGGGCCAACATCGGGTGGAACAGTGCGAACGGATTGCCGTGGCCGCCGAATTCGCTGGATGCGGAAGACGGCGTCGGCTTCTACAGGAACTTCGATGGTTTCATCGTCACTTGCGGTCTCGATCATATTGGCGGTGCGAAACGGAGTGATGCTGGCCATTTTATCCACAAACATCGCAAGCAGGTTTTCCACCCGCTGCACGGGAGGATTTCCAGCCAGCGGGCCACGCTTTCGGGTTATGGGATCGACTGGAGCGCAAGCGTGCCCGTCATCTGGGCAGAGGGCGTCGTCAGGCAGAGTTCAGTGTTCGGAGAGAACCTTCTTCTTCGCCGGCGCATAGAAATCGATGTGTTCGGCAACGCCATCCGCCTCAACGATGTTGTCGAAAACCAAGGCTTCCGGCCCACGTCGCATGCGATCCTCTATCACGTGAACTTCGGCTATCCATTCTTCGACGAGTCAACGCAACTCGGGGGCGATCTGAACCGCGATCTCGTCGCAGCGTTCAACGGCGAGGACAAGCGTCCGAGGGCCGACTTCGTGGACTATTTTCAGGAGACGCCTGTCGTTTGCGATCTGCCGGAGGCGTCTATCGAATTACGCAACAGTGCCTTGCTTGGAGGAGTGCGCGCCCGCCTCTCGTTTTCCCGTGAGGCTCTACCGAGCTTCGGCATCTGGAGAGCTTATCAGTCCGGCGTGTATGCTCTGGCGCTCGAGCCGACGCGGCGATTTGAGCCGGACGGGAAGTCGGAAAATGGTTCGCTGACTTTAGGAGCAGGAGACACCGCCGAATATTGGATGACAATCGATCTCGGATCGATGCCCTGAAAATCCCTCCACCCATTCGTCTCTGCCAAAGTGCGTGCCGCGATCCACCCTCCTCATAGGATCTGATGGCTAACTGGTAGCTAACTCGAAGCATGGACCGGATGCTGGGGTTTCCCGGCATTGCGAAGCCTGCTTTCGATGAGGAGGCCGCTTTCGTCGAGGATTGGGTGAGCGACGGAGACGATGTGGGCGTTGATGCGCTTCAGATCGCGCAGCATGTCGAGATGCAGCGAGCTTGTCTGCAGGCTGTCGGCGCGGCCGTCGCGCAAGCGTTCCAGATGGCTTTCTGACGACTGCTTCTCCATCCGCCGCACCTCAACCTTCACGTCCATCAACTGTTAGGCGAGGTTGAAGTCACGGGTGACGAAGATCGTCTGGGCGATCCGCAGGTTGTCGAGGGTCAGGTCGAAGAGTTTCTTGAGCTCCTGGTAGCCGTCGTCGGAGAATCGTAGGCCGAGTGAGGCCTTCTTGGCGACCTGTGGCAGCAGACCTTTTTCGATGATATCGCCGATATGCTCGAGGTTGATGGCGTAGTCGATGATGACGATCGAGCGGCGGCCATTCTCATCGCTCAAGCCTTCGCGTCCGAGCTTGGAAAGGTAGATCTTCACCTCCTGCTGCAGGCTATCGACTTGGCTATCGAGCGCGGGAATTTCCTTCAGCCTGGACAGGTCATTGCGTTCGAAGGCGTCGGAGACACGCATCAGCATGCGTTCGATAATGTCGCCGACGCCGAGGACCTCGCGGGTGGCGCCGGCAAGGGCGACGACCGGCGTCGAGAGTTCCTGGCTGTCCAGATACTTCGGCGCCTTGTCGGTCTGAACCTCGTCCGGGACCAGGCGCAGCATCAGCCGCGACAAGAGGCGCGAGAATGGCCAGGCGAGCGCCGCAAGAATGAGGTTGAAGCCGAGATGGGCGTCGACCGGCAGCTTGGCGGGCGCCAGCGGCAGCATCTCCAGAAGCTCGGCGCCATAGCCTGCAAGCGGCAGTGCGATTACGCAGCCGGCGGCCCGCACGACGAGGTTGCCGAGCGTAACGCGTTTTGCGGAGACGGGCCTGGAAAGCGAGGCGATGACAGGCGGAATGGCGCCGCCGAGATTGGCATGGCTCGAATTGTCGTCACTGCGAGCGCTAGTAGACGCTGCCGTTCGATCCTGCTCAGGCTCTCAATCTCGTTTGCGGCTCGCACCAGTTCGGAGATGAAGCCGTCGTGGAGCTCAATGTAGCTTGTTCCTATCGGACACCATTTCGGCTGAATTCGTAAAGGCGGCCAAGGTGGGACGCTGACGGGAGGACGTGGAAAAGAGGCTTTCCTCCAAATGACCACTGTTCTCCCGATCGTAAGAAACGGGAGCTGTTATAGCTCCCGTTCCGACTGCCTGATCAGAACTCCTCCCAACTTTCTTTGCTGGCGGCAACGGCTGCAGAGCCTTTGCCGGGAAATGCCCTGGCGATCTTGTT